>DNHN01000113.1 GCA_003485825.1 Bacteroidota bacterium
CAAGATTTAATAGAAATGCACGAGAGAGGCGAACACTTATGAATATAAACGACTACCAAGATCAGGCAGGTAAAACTGCTATTTTTAAAGAAGAGGATGCGCTTCTTTACACCATCTTATCTCTTTCCGCAGAGGCAGGAGAGATAGCCAGTAAGTATTCAAAAATTATACGAGACAATAATGGAATAATTACACCATCCGATAAATTGGAAATGGCAAAAGAACTAGGTGATGTCCAGTGGAACACAGCCATCTGTGCAAGATCTCTTGGGTACAATTTAGAGACTATTTGTACGATGAACCTAGCAAAATTAAACAGCAGATTAGAACGTGGAGTACTCGGCGGTTCGGGCGATAACAGATAAAAACAATAGGGAGAATAACATGGGGCTTTTTGACGAGCAGGTCAGCCGAAAACCAAATAACTATCCGTGGACACAAGAGATAATCGATGCATTGTGGCATAGCTTCTGGACACCTAACGAATTCTCGTTTCGTTCAGATTATAGTCAGTTCCATTCGGAATTAACGGAGCAAGAAAGACAGGTAGTTGTACGCACGTTATCTGCAATTGGTCAGATAGAAATTGCAGTGAAGCGTTTCTGGGCTGATTTAGGTAAAACTTTTCCACACCCGTCTATGTCAGATATGGGTTTGGTTATGGGTAATAATGAAGTCATTCATAACCAGGCATATGAAAAATTATTAGAGGTATTAGGATTACAGTCTGCATTTGATGATGCATTAAATGAACCAGCTATGAAAGGCCGTGTGTCTTATTTGCGTAAGTATTTAAATCGCAAATATGAGGATGATCGAAAGCAGTATGTATATGCTTTAATCTTGTTTACGCTTTTTGTTGAGAACTGTAGCCTATTTAGTCAATTCTATACAATAATGTACTTCAATAGATTTAAAGCTGTACTGAAGGATACTGCACAACAGGTACAGTATACTCGTAATGAAGAACTTCTACATTCTAAAGCAGGTATACTTTTAATTAATACATTAAGAGATGAATATCCTGATCTATTTGATGAAGAACTTATACAGCGTGTCAAAGAAGAATGTGAGTTAGGCGTTAAGTATGAAGAAAGCATTATTGATTGGATGCTGGGTGATTATGAAGGCGAAGCAATTTCCTCTGACATACTCAAAGCATACAATAAAGGCAGAATGAATCTTGCTATGAAAGCAATAGGTTTTGAAGAAATCCCTATGACAGAATCTGAATTAAACCTTTTGGATCAAACTGAGTGGATGGACGAAGAGACATACGGTGCAACTATGACAGACTTCTTCCAAAAACGTCCTGTAGAATATGCAAAAAATAATAGAGATTTTGATAGTGAGGATTTGTTTTAATGAGTTTTGATTGGGCAAATGAAGCTGCACGACAAGTAATGGAACGTGGTGGATTAGAAAAAGGAGAGACTGTTGAAGGTCGCTATCGTAACCTTGCAGATGCGCTGGGAGTATACCTAGATGATAAAAGCGCTGCTTGTAGATTCTATGAATACATGAGCCGTGGTTACTACAGTATTGCTACTCCTATATTTGCAAACTTTGCAAGGGAAACAGGTCTACCTATTAGCTGTAATAATAGTTATGTACAGGATGATGTAGCCAGTATGCTATATAAGCAAGCTGAAGTCGGGATGATGACTAAACATGGTGCTGGTACTTCTGCATATTTAGGGGATGTTAGATCCCGTGGCAGTCAAATACGTGGTGGTGGACATGCAGACGGATGTCACTTACCAGCGAAACTTATACAAACTGCTGTTACAAGTATATCTCAAGGCTCAGTACGCCGTGGGAATGCTGCTATTTACCAAGATGCAGATAGTCCTGACATTGATGAATTTTTATTCTTCAGAGAAGAAGGTTCTGATATCCAGGACTTATCTCTAGGTGTATGTGTATCAGACGACTTTATGAATGGGGTTAAAAAAGGCGATAAGAAACGTCAAGATACATGGCGTAAGATTATGCGAAAGCGTTTTGAAAGTGGATATCCATATATAGTGTTTTCAGACACTGTAAATAGCAACGCACCTGATGTTTATAAAGATAAAAATCGTAAAATAAATGGTTCTAATCTTTGTGCTGAGATCGCTTTATCTTCTACTTACGACGAAAGTTTTGTGTGCGATTTATCTTCCATGAATGCTTTATATTATGATGAATGGAAAGACACAGATGCAGTAGAACTTCTTGTATACTTCCTAGATGCTGTAATGGAAGAGTATATAACAAAAACTGATGGTATGCCCTTTATGGAACATGCTCGTAACTTTGCTATTAGGCAGCGTGCAATAGGGGTAGGTATTTTAGGATGGCATTCTTATTTACAATCTAAAATGATACCTTTTGAAGGTTTTGAAGCTAAGTCTTTAAATGTACAAATAGCAAAAACAATAAAAGACAAAGCAATACAGGCATCTGAGCAGTTAGCAACGTGGTTTGGTGAACCTGAGTTACTTGAAGGTTATGGTAGACGTAATGTTACACTAATGGCTATAGCACCTACTACAACAAGTAGTTTTGTATTAGGGCAAGTGTCTCCCTCCATAGAACCTTTACGCTCTAATTACTTTACTAAGGATCTTGCTAAAGGAAAATTCACGTACCGTAATCCTTATTTAGCAAACTTATTGGAAAGCTATAATAAGAACGACAGAGATACATGGAGAAGTATTTTAGAAAAAGATGGATCTGTACAACATTTAGAATTCTTACGGGATAATGAAAAAGATGTATTTAAAACATTTAGTGAAATATCTCCGTTAGAAGTCGTGCAACAGGCCGCAGCACGACAAAAGCACATTGATCAGTCACAATCACTAAACCTACTGATCGATCCTAAAACACCACTTAAAGATGTGAATGAACTTATGTTCACAGCGTGGGAACTTGGCGTTAAATCCTTATATTATCAGCGTGGTACAAACCCAGCACAAGAGGCTGCCAAGAATATTATGGAGTGTAGTGCGTGTGAGGCATAACAACTACTGAGGCAACTAATGCAACAAAAACCATTTGAGCAAGGTTTTAATGATTTCTTCAACGGGGTTTTTATAAGCTATTATAGACCCCGTAGTTTCTACGCAAATGAATGGCAACGAGGATTTGATCGTGCCTATTTTTATAACAGGAAAACATAT
>DNHN01000135.1 GCA_003485825.1 Bacteroidota bacterium
CCTGAAAACAGAAGAGCTACTACTGGTTTCAGCTGGGGGGTCGCTATTGGCGTAAAAAAACTTACCGTTAGCTATGGAAGTGCCGGTTATTTCCCTGGAATAGCTTCTAACTACTTCTCCGTCAGTAGAGACCTAGGTGCCAGTAAAAAGAAGACGCGCGTAGAGCCTTCAAAGAGCCCAGTATTATAGGATTAGCACCGACTAAACTTTCATTTTATCAGATTTTTTCATCCGATTCTTTTAAAGTCAAAAAATAAAATTATGTTTGACCAGCTTTGGAGCAAAAAATTAATATCGCCATAGATGGACACTCAAGCTGCGGCAAGGGTACTCTAGCAAAGAATTTAGCAAAGGAACTGGACTATTTATTTATAGATAGCGGTGCCATGTATAGAGCCGTCACCTTGTATATGCTAAATGAAGGATTGACCCTAGAAGAAGTAGCAGAGGATCCTGCAGTGTTGGGGAATATTAAAATCACCTTCGAATACCAACCTGAGAAATCTTTTTTTGAAACGCATCTTAACGGTGTAAATGTAGAGACCGAAATACGCTCTATGCGCATTAGTAAATTTGTGAGCCCTGTAAGTGCTCTGCCAGTAGTGCGGGACTTCTTAGTAGTACAGCAGAAAAAAATCGGAGAAAATAAGGGTGTAGTAATGGATGGAAGAGACATAGGCACTGTGGTATTCCCTGATGCAGAACTCAAAATATTCATGACCGCTAGTCCGGAAATCCGTGCAAAACGTAGATACGAAGAGCTTCAGAAAAAAGGCGTATTTGTCAATTACCAAGAAGTACTTCATAATATCAAAGAACGTGACCACATAGATAGTACTCGTGACACTAGTCCTTTAGCCAAAGCAGAAGATGCAATCACCTTAGACAATTCTGCTATGTCCAAAGACGAACAGGCTAGACTGTCATTATCTTGGGCAAGAGGTGTAATCAAGTCTCTTGAAGCGCAGTCATAATCAATTTCTGCCAATTATCACGGTAGGATTTGTAACCTACTTCGTATTTTATTTTATTTTCCTCTTTATTCATCTCGACCTCATCCCTTTAGCTTGGATTGATGAAATAATGGGCCTGGACCCTGCGCTCAGGTATATCAGCGGTAAGGGGTTCACTAGTCAAATCTGGCCCCAAGAAGGTACAAGAAACCATTTCATGGCTTATTTACCACTTCAGACCTGGTTTCACGTAATCCACCTTAAAATGCTACCTTTCAGTATCTACTGGGTTCGGTTTCCCTGGGCTTTTTACCTACTTTTAGGAACTGGGTTTATGTTCTTAGGATTCAAAAAGAATCAATTGCCAACGTGGATCGCTGTGGGGCTATGTATACTTCTTATCAATGAGAAATCTCTATTTGAAACTACGAGAGGCGTGCGAGTCGAACCCCTTATCTACTTGTTATTCGCCATCGCCTTCTACGCCAAAGCATTTTCCAAGCTTCATCTTCAAAGCATAGCTGCCTCTCTCCTTATTCTTTGCCATCCAGACGTGTGGCCAATAGCTTTAGTCCTATTCTTAAATGCGTGCACGGAGAAAAATTCTGATTCCTACATACTAAAACCAAATGTGCTTTGGGCATATCCTATACTCGCTTTGCTTTCCTTCCTGTGGTCTATTGACTTTAACCTTACTCATTGGTTAAGTCAGTTTGTTCATCAAGGAAGTGAGCACGCCGCATCAGGAGGAATCCTAGATAGGCTAAACAATCATTTTGTTCTTCGTTTTTGGCCCTATTATTCGACTCAACCATGGGTCCCCATTACTATTTATATTTCGTTAATAGGCTCACTTTACCAGTTAGCTACAAGAAGAGGTACTACTGTCGGATCGGCTGTTTTACTTACCCACTTCGTATGGTTTATCGCGCTGGGACCATTCCACAGATATAATTCCATTTTATTCTTTATTGCGATATGGTGGTTCATCCCATATCTAATAAGAAGTAAGTCAATACTGAAAAAACAAGGCATTCAAGTAGCCATCACGGTCTTCGTAATTTTAACATCAGCAGACGTAGTGGCAAGACACTATATGGCATATGCTCAGCATGCTATCCGAAATCCATATCCTGTGCTATCATGGTTAAAGGAAGAGTTGCCCAACGAGGACTACTTGCTGAGCGGTCATTCTATAGGATATTACGCTATGGACCATACACTTCATAATGGATTCATTTTAGCAAACATGCCCCCCTACGACTATGATTTTAGTAACTATAAGAACTACTTCATATTGGGAGAAAGACCAATCAAAGGATTAGAGACCATTGGTACATACAAAGCCACATATGCGAACTCTAGCAACTATGCTAGTAAAACCTACGCTACCTTGTTTTTAATGTACACCCCTAGTAAAGAAGAATATATAGCTACATTAAAGGCTATGGATACTGCCAGTAGAGACGAAGTGTCTGCCAGATAATTACTTTAGAAAAGTAACAGTACCACTGTCATAGTGCCTAGTATTATCCCACCCGTAGTAGCTCACTATCCACATGTACACATTACTGTATTTCAGATCTCCCTCTTTATATACAGAGGACCACCGATCATTTTTATCTGTAGTGGAGAAGACTTTTTCTCCCCACCTATTGTATATATCCATGGTGAACTCCCTTACAAAAACATCTGCCCATCCAAATGAATCATTTAATCCATCATTATTTAGAGTCACCGCATTGGGCACGAAAACCTCTGGAGGTTGAATAAGATAAATATCATTGCTTCTGCTCACGGCATTGTGTCCTCCCTCATTCTCATACGCTAATACGGAATACCAATAACCACCCCAGTCATAATCTAACTTTCCGTCTATGTACTCTGTAGTGGCGTTATTTACTACCGTAGCAGGGCGTAAGTTTCCCGTGTCTACTGACCTCAGCAATTCATACTTTGAAACCCCATCCTGCCAGTCTTTGTAATCATCCCAATAGAGGTCCATATAATACCGAGGGGTTTGTCCTTTTTTATTTTGGGCGATACCTCGTAGTACTATCGAGCAACCTTCATTGCTCATTTTGCTTAAGTGTCCACACCCATCAGTCACTCTTATTTGGTAACAGTAAGATACCTCATTGACATTTACTTCTGTATCAAAGAAGACCGTATCATTAACACTCAAAATCTCCTTATAAAATCTATATGTACCTTTTACTCTATCCTTTTTAAATACCTGATAGCTCCCAAAATCATCTTCCTTTGATTTCAAGAAAACCAGTTTCAACTCGCTACCTTCTACAGTTACAGTCTTTAGGTACGTGTGATCTGCTGGCACTTCACTTTCTTTAACAGAACTAAGATTATACGTCTGAGGTCCAGCGACATCACATATATTTAGAACTTCGATGTAGTAGGTATAATTCGTATTCCGTGGATTAATGACATCTTCATCGGTATAAGACCCCGGACCTTGATTATCGATATACTGAAGCACGCTCTTATTTCCATTAGGGTCTATTTTATAGAGAACCATCTCCTTAAAATACCGAGATGACTCAGTGCTTTCCCAGTCTATTCTAAGCTTCTCATCACCCAAAAAATTAAGACATAGCACAGGAGGAGGAGGCAATAGCGGCACTGAATCTACAATGATACTAATCAGGCTATTATTATCTTCAGAAGAAGGACAGCCTTGATCCACTGCATAAGCATTTATCAAAAAAGTATCTCCAGCGTGCTCACAACCAAACTGAAATAAAAAGTCATTGGTAATTTCTCCGAGTCCCCTTAGCTCACTTTCACCTGTGCGCACAGCACTAGACAGTTCTGGGCCCCATGTGTATGTTGCTCGCAGAGAATCTGAAGCATCATCTTGAATCACGTACGAGAACTGCAATTCGTCCAACACGGACACGTTAAATACTTCATCTTCCATTCTAGGCTTGAAGTTTTGATTTGCTACTCTTATTTTAAACGATGCGTTACTGCATCTCGGACTTGGGTTAGTCTCGCTATATGCTCCATCTGATGTTGGGAAATCACTGATTTGCCCACGACCATTCTGACTGGGACAGCTACTACAAACACTCTGATACATAATGCCTCTTTTATCAAACCTACTCGTTCCTCCATCCACATGGTCATCCGTAAGTGTGCCACCGAAATAACTTCCAAAGACTAAACTTTCTAGATTTTCTTCAAGCACCAAAATATGAAAATCTTGTCCATTCGTGGTTTTCTGAAAAGCATCAGGCGTAATTGGCATAGCATCCAGACGATATCCATCGGCTCCAAAATTAGTTCCCCAGCCGCTGACATAGACTTTACCGCACTCGTCTACTAAAAAAGCATTAATAGTAAGATCTGTGGTCGGTCCCCCACTGCCATAGACTGTACTTACCTCTAGCTCGCTTAAATCCGATGATAATTTGGCTATAAACTGCTTACCATTTGCGTTGCTATATACTTCTCCTTTCGTTGGCATCATACCCCTCGTGTGCCCCACTATATATACGTTTCCCGAAAAATCTAAATCCGACATTAAAATCTGATCGTATAAATCCGAGCCAAAGTATGAGGTAACGTCTAAGGTTTTGCCGTCATTGGAGATTTTACTAACAAACCCATCAGCTGTACCTCCTAGGTAATCAGACCTAAAGGCAGACTGTGTTTTTGCTAAATCTTTACTTGATGTACCTCCAGACACGTAAAAGCTGCCATCTGTTGCTTGATCTATACTGTACAAGGCGTCCATATCATTGCCCCCTAAAAAAGTACTCCATCTTAGCGTTGTAAGATTCGCACTCAAGCTAAAGACCACACCCTCTTGTCCCCCAATCAATATTGGCTGCAGAGCTCCTGAAGTAGTCGGGAAATCCGGAGAGTACGTGCAACTAGCCACTACTATATTACCAAATGCGTCTAAATTTATTTCACCTCTGTATTCATCTGCATAGTACTCCGTCATTGTAGGACTACTATTTAATCCGTCTGCACTATTCCCTCCTATATAAGTGGAACCCACAAGTTCGCTTCCATCTTGATTAAACCGAGTAATCACCATATCTACTCCCCCTCTTTTTAGCTCAGAAACTGCCCCTGCTGTGATTGGATAATTGTCGGACTGGCTTGTGCCAAACAGTATAAGCTCATTCCCTTCTCCGACGATTAAACTATGCGGATACTCGTCATGGGAGCCTCCCAAATACGTGGCATAAACAAGTGTACTCCCATCAGCACTGTACTTGCTCAAACTGATATCCCAAGGAGATTTTCGATTAGAAACACCTCCACTATATCCTCCATTAAATGTTAGATCAAAAGACCCAACAGTGGCGGGATACCTTCCGTTTACTACCGAGGTGGGGCTTGTAGCAATACCTCCCGCGTACATATTACCTTCATCATCAAAAGTAGCCGTAAACCCAAAATTATCCACGGTGCTTCCTGAGTAAGTGCTAAAAATTAGTTCGGGGTCAATGACTACCTGCACTTTATTTCTGAACATCTTGGTGGTGAAACCAACCAATCCATTTTCTAGCGTATAATTCATTGTAATGGGCGTGCGTGCATCTCCCCTTACCTCATAACTTATTGGAATAATTTCAGAAAAATCTCCGAACTGAGTAGACACAATAAGCCTATCCTTAGTAACCCTAAAGCTGTCTGCTCCTTCTATGTTTATTTTTATATCCTTGATATCTGCACCAGGCCTAAGAATGAAGTTATACTTAAACCGCCGATCAATCGCTTCAAATTCCAGATCTATTTTGGGGTATACATCCGTATACAATACTTTGGTGTACTTGGCTACATTGGATGCCCACTTAGAACTATCTGCACCGAGGAAATAATTATAATACTCGGGAACTTTTACGACCCCGGAAGATCTCGATAAATCTCCACCTTCTAGAGTATAAAATACATGCTGAAAACCAATCGTATCTTTTATAGCTTCCTCAAGGTCAGAATGAGCACGGGTACGGTGATTATGCAGTCGATTAATCATTTTAGACCACTTCTGCTCATCGTGAAGCAATACCGAAAACCCTTTTTCTGTAAGATAAATTTTGTGCGTCTGATATTCCGCCTCGTAAACTACTCTATCATCAAACTGCCCCTTATTTTCTATAAAACCTATTTGCCCAAAAAGCACACAGGTATGAGCTATAAAAATTAAAAATGATATAAATCTAAGGTACCTCAAGCAAATTGTCTACTTCGTAGACGCGCAAGGTAACGAAAAGGTTGCAAAAAACTGATTATCGACTCATTGGGTCATAAGCAAAACTGTGAACTGAGTAGTTATATTTACTCCCATTTGACAATGTGACCGTAATATCAAATGTACTCTCTTCTGCTAAAGCTACTTTATCGTATTTTGGTCTAAAAACCAATGTAGGTGCTCCATACCCCCTTATGAAAGGCTCAACCTGAACTTCCAAGGCTTTACCATCTTGCTTCACTTCTACCTTAGCATCAGTTAGGTCTCGGTATATAGAGAATGTCCAATTAGTCAGCAACATTAGCTGAGGAACATGACCTACTGGTGGCCAAGCTACAGGAACGTCCATATACTCCGCTGTATCAGCACTTCCACTATCATCAAGCGCCCAGATTACGGCATAATCATTTGTACTACCGTGCCCATAAACCTTACCATTTGGATAGAGTAACCACCTTCTATTTCCGGCAGTAGGACTTTTATCATCCATAATATAGGTTACTGCTAATGAAGTATTTGCATCTTTTATAAGAAGTGAATGTTTCGCAGCATACGCTCCTTCATTGCTCCAGCATCTCCAAGTACGTGGAGGATCATGTTCTAACTTATTATTCGCCGTCATCATCAACGCTGCTTTCTGGCAATACTCATTGGTTGCCTCATCAAATAGCACTTCTGGTACGCCTGCATTTCTTCTGAAGTAATTGATCCGGTCTGCTACTTTAGTCTGTATATCAAAATCTACAGTACCAGGATCACATCCACCCGATTTTCCATCCCAGGTGTAGGGCGTAATTTCTTCTCCATTTATATCTTTTCCTTGTGTTCTCGTATTGAAATAGTTTTGATAAAAATCCTCTTTTGCTAGCAACATTAACTGCTCAGAATGATCAACATTAGGCGCTAAGACCATTTTTTCTGCCATTATATCATTAGCTGTACTAAATCTATTAGCAGCAATTAGCAACCCTATGTACTTTTCATTGATAGCTATAATGCGTTCTAAATTTTCTGCTTTATCATCTGCCTTATACTCATCTTTCATTAATGAATAAAGACTTGCTTGCTCTGCCACAGTCGTACGTATAACTTCTTTCTCTGCTATGACCTGTGATCGTTTAGCGCTAAGTTCAGTGTTTGACGGATACTTCAGTATTGCCTGTTGGAGTACGAAACTAGCATAAGGAAAACCTTTAGTATCAAAGGCATACTGTGTGATTACATTCCATCGGTCAGCTATATCGCTAGGCGAATTACTTTTAGCTGTTTTTGCGATGTACTTATCTAAGACATATTTAGCACTTTCTAGGTGTGTATAGGTTTGAAAATACTCAGCTAACTTCCATAATACATTCTCTGGCTTCTTCTCTACAAATACATCTACTTGAGCTATTTTCCTAACCTCCTTGAGTGAACTCTTGGCTACTTTTTCTCTTACAAAAGTGTTCAATAAAGTATCTATTTCCGCTGTATCTCCGAGTTTCACCTTGTTCTTTATTAGGTAAATATAGAGGGAGTTTTCTTTATGCAGAAGATCATCGTCATCCGGATTGTATTGAAGAGCTTCTTGGATATAGTTTAACATTAAGTTACTTGGAGGAATGAATTTCAACTGAGCCATTACTACGGTCTTATGAAAGAAATTCAATCTTGAGTCGTTTCCAAAAATCTCTCGAGCAGTGGATATCATATACTTTGCACTATCGAATTTTTCAGCTTGTGAGAATTTATCCGCAAAGTGTAGGTACGGGTCTATTTCTTGCTCCTCCACTGTGTCACCAGCTTCTTGGTCCGCTGCGTACCATTCCATTAATTGACGGTACTTCGGCTCTCCTAAAGCACTATCTCCAGACTCAATAGCACTCTTAGCTGACATGAAGTAAGGATATCTTCTGCTGCTATCAAGCGCATAAGCTTTATCAAATAACATGACGGCTTTCGCCTTTTTATTAATTCCATATTCATCTTCAGCAAGCTTATTCTGCCCTTTAATCACCGCATCTAGCACATCTGCAAACTCAGATTCCAGTACGCGTCTATTATCATCCTTACGAAGACCTTTAGACATATATTTCTCGGCAAGCTTGATACCATCGGGATATTTCTCCTCGGTCAGCGGATCCGTACCTAAGTTTATGTATGCTTCAGCCAAGTAATAGTAAGTGACTGGATCCCTTTTCAACTGCTTATCCTCAAGCGCCTTTAAACATACTTTCTCAAGTCGCTTATAGTTTTCTGTTTCCGAGGCCTCTTCCATTTTCTCTGTTTGTGCCAAGGCGGGCAAACTAGTAATGAGAAAAAATACAATCGAGGTAATCTTAAGTGCTAATTTCATTATGGTACAATAATATTTACTTTAACTTCAAACTCCAAGCCATAGCGTCTTCCGCAAATAACTTCTTCGTGGCTGGCCATACCCTTCCGAAGAGCTCTGACCGTTTATATGCTTCTAAACTACTAACATTCAACCAAGTACTATGCGTAAAAAATGTATTTTCATCCATATCATCCTGGTATAACTTTACATTTAGAATCCCCGGCATGGCAGCTATTTCGTCTTTTATAGTATCAAAAAAGGCTATAAAATTTGCCGCCTCCTCAGGTTTAAACTTCATTTTAACTAAGCGTAGTATCATTTTATTTGAATAACTAATGGTTTATACTTCCGAAGGTTTAGTAAAGCGAGGGCGCTACTCTTCTTAATAGCTACAACTAAATATCCGTGATCTGAGAAATAACACAAAGGGTCTCCTTCTTGTACATCCGCAAAATTGTTAGAAACCTTGCTCAGCTTACTGTGTAAACTTAGGTTTATGATATAGCTTTTATCACTTACGAAAGTATCAAATTCTTGCCGCGTGATATTCGTATAGGCATTGCCAAAATGATCAACAAAAATCACGGTCCCTCTGAGCTCCACTCCATCATTAACAGGATGTAATCTCGTTTTCCTATTTACGTTCACTGCTTTGTCTGCAATCAAAGACAAATCTCCCGCAGTAAGCAGTTTTTTAATAAAGGGGAGGTATACGTTCTGAATCTTCTGCTCATAGCTGTCTGTAGGTATAAGGTAATAATCATCAAAGTCTTCGCCAAAGATAAGACTCAGAATACCATTATCTGGAGCTAAAAAGTAATGCCCATTATACTTAGCTGCGAGATGTCCTTCGAAAGAGGTTGCTACCACATTAGTAGCCAAGATATGCACAGTCCCAGGAGCGAAATCATTATATACCATGCTACTTAGGTAAGCCGCCTCTACTATATCAAAAGGTTCTATTCTACTCGTGATTTCTATAAATGGCAAAGGTAAATCAGCCTGATGCATAGCACCCCTAAAGGAGGCCATATAATGGGAATCTGCCCCAAAATCACTTAAAAAAGTTAGTACAGACAATATTAAATAATTAGCTAATTTAGCCGACGAAAATAACGACTCATACCTACAATTGCTTAAAATACATTGGCAGAAAAAAAATATTTAATAGAAGACATCGAACCCTCCCGATTTTTTGGACCTTATAATAGTCATTTCAAAGTCTATAAAGAGAAATACCCCGAACTCATATTGTCTTCGAGAGGAAACGAAATTCAAATCAAAGGAGAGGATCCAGAAATAGCTCTTTTTATAGAAGCAATAGATTCCATCGTAAAATACCTCAAGATAAATAAGTCAGTAACCTTAGGAGACATAGAACGGATAGTGCAAGGAGAAGAGAATAAAACAGACGGAGACACCAAGGCAGAAAAAGGCATTATTATCCACGGACATAGTGGACGAATAATTACTGCTAGAACCAAAAATCAACAGGAACTCGTAGACAAAGTCAATAAAAACGATTTGGTGTTTGCGATAGGTCCAGCAGGCACAGGCAAGACATACACGGCTGTGGCATTAGCGGTAAGAGCCTTAAAAAATAAAGAAGTAAAGAAGATCATACTCTGTAGACCCGCGGTAGAAGCTGGCGAAAGCCTCGGATTCCTGCCTGGAGACATGAAAGACAAGGTAGACCCTTATTTACGCCCACTTTATGATGCTCTTGGAGATATGATACCCACAGAGAAATACAAGGCTTATATAGAAAAGGGAATTATAGAAGTAGCACCCTTAGCATTTATGAGAGGTAGAACCCTTGACAATTGCTTTGCCATTTTAGACGAGGGACAAAATACAACACCAACGCAGCTTAAAATGTTTTTGACTCGAATGGGGCCCATATCTAAAATTGTAATCACTGGTGACTTGAGTCAAGTCGATCTTCCTGCCCGAGTAAAAAGCGGTCTGTCTCCCGCCCTAAACATGCTCAAAGATGTAAAAGGAATAGGAATAGTGCGACTCAATGAAAACGATGTTGTGAGACATCGCTTAGTGAAAGACATCATAAAAGCATATAACAAATACGACAGTCGTGATGAAAGTTCAACCTAAATGGATAATGTTTTTTTCGGTATGCACAAAAAATAGTGAGTTACGCAAACAGAAACACTTTAGAATTAAAATAAACGAATTTGTTCACCGTTAAAATTTTGAAAATCAAGATATTAACACTCGATTTTTAGGTCTATTTGAAAAGCATCTAAATTGAAAAATTGTTCATATCTCAAAGTTGCCGATTTTGCAGGCTCATTATATTTGCACCGCGTGATTTTAACGCAAGTAACTGTATGTATAAACCAAAAACACAAATCGTACTAACGGTACTTTTTACATTCATAAGCACTTTATCATATTCAAGCAATAGTATGTCATCATTTTATTCGGAATCTACATTCCTAGCACTTATTATACTCTCAGTAGTATTAGCAGCCATTGCTGCATTACTTTACGGTATTAAAAGACACCTCTCTGCCCTTAACAAGGAAAAGTTTGAAGAAGAGGCCGAGCCATCTTTTTACGAGAGCAAGATACAACCAGTGATTGCTAAGTGGAATCCAACCATCGCTACTCTAGTTATAGCAGGTGGCCTATTGGTTGTCTTAGGTGGGTTTGGATATAAGTTCGGTATGGACGAAGTAGGTGTGCAACAAGGATACTCTCCTAGCCAACCTATCAATTTCTCGCACAAAATTCACGCGGGTCAGTATGAAATGGATTGCAAATACTGCCACAGTACCGTAGAGAAATCAAAATCTGCTAGTATTCCATCATTGAACACGTGTATGAATTGCCATAAGTACGTGAAAGCTTCAGAAAAGTACAACGGGAATACGTCTCCTGAAATTCAAAAAATTTACAACGCCATAGGTTTTGATGGTGAAAATATGGAGTATATAGAAGGTTACGAGCAGAAACCCATAGAATGGATCCGTATACACAACCTTCCTGACTTAGCTTACTTCAACCACTCTCAACACGTAGTAGTGGGTAAAGTAGAGTGTCAAACTTGCCACGGTCCTATCCAGGAAATGGAAAAAGTATACCAATTTTCTACCTTACAAATGGGATGGTGTATAGATTGTCATAGAGAAAGAGGCATCGACTCCGAAAACAACGACTACTATGAGGAGGCACATAAAAATATGCTAGCAGAGGGTAAAGACTATATCACCGTAGCAGAAAACGGAGGTCTAGAGTGTAGCAAGTGTCATTATTAATTAATACTAACTAAAGAGAAAATCACATTATGTCTTCAAATAAATATTGGAAAGGTACAGAAGAACTAGAGCAGACAAAAGAGTTTGTTACTTCTAATGCCAATGAATTTTCAGAAGGTCTTCCATTAGATAAAGTTTTTTCAAACGATGACTCCACTAGAGCTAACAGAAGAGACTTTCTAAAATATTTCGGTTTTGGATTAGGTGCAGTTACACTAGCAGCATGTAATAAAGCTCCTATAAAGAAAGCCATCCCTTACGCCGAAAAGCCAGACAACGTAACTCCAGGTGTACCTTTGTACTACGCGAGTAGTTCTGTAAGTAACACTGAAGGTTTTCCTGTATTGGTAAAAGTTCGTGAAGGTAGACCAATCAAATTTGAACCCAATAAGGAAGCTACCTATTTTGGTGGTGGTCTGGATGGCTTAGGTCACTCAGCACTATTATCATTATATGATACCAACAGGTTAAAAGGTGCTATGGTTGCGGGTAAAAGAAAGCCTCAAAACTGGGCTGAATTTGACAAAGAAGTAATAGCAGCGCTTAATAAAGTTCAAGCAAGCGGTAAATCAATAGCGATCGTTACTAACGGCAGCACCAGTTTACTTACCAAGCAATCAATAGCCGATTTCTCTGCTAAATATACCAACACAGAGGTTGTGTCCTATGAACCGATCTCTTACTCCGGTATCACTAGAGCAAATCAAACTTCATTTGGAAACGCGATCATTCCTGCTTATAATTTTGATAAAGCAGAAGTAATCGTGAGTTTCGGTGCGGATTTTTTAGGTACTTGGATAAGCCCTATAAAATTTCACTCAGACTATAGCAAAAACAGAGTACCGAAGAATGGTAAAATGTCTAAGCACTTTCAGTTTGAGTCATTAATGTCTCTTACAGGCAGTAACGCAGATGTTCGTGTACCTATGAAAATGAGTAATGTAGGTCAACACCTGATCGCATTATATAGAGAATTAGGTGGAGCCACTCCTCATAAAGGAATGGAAGTCGCTGGGAACAACATTAAGAATGCAGCAGCAGAATTAAAAGCAGCTGGAAGCAAAGGACTTGTAGTCTGTGGAAGTAATGACGAAGCAGACCAGTTACTAGTTAACGCTATTAATATGATGCTTGGTGGATATGGTACTACTATAGACACTACTAATTACTATATGGGTCAGAGTGCAGATGAAAAATCATTCGCATCTTTCCTAACAAAAGCGAAAAACGGTGCTTACGGTGCTGTTATCACTTTAGGTACTAATCCAGTATACAGCCATTCGGGAGCAGAAGATGCTATCGCTAAAATACCTGTACGAATCAGTACAAGCATCACCATGGATGAAACTTCAAGTAATGCGACTCATATCGCTACTGATCTTCATCCACTAGAAAGCTGGGATATCAAGCAACCATACAAAGGAAGATTCATATTCTCTCAGCCTACTATCTCTCCTGTATTTGAAGGCAGACAAGCTGCTAGCTCATTAGCTGCGTGGTCTGGAGCAGATGTATCCGAAAAGAACGAACTTTCTCACGCTTACAACTATGCGAAACAAGTTTTTGCAAGTGAAGTAGGTGGTGATTTCAATAAAGCAATAGAGATGGGTATCGTAGAGAATACTTCATCTGCAAGTGTACCTTCATTCAATATTACTGGTGGTGCAGCAGCTGAT
>DNHN01000157.1 GCA_003485825.1 Bacteroidota bacterium
TTGGTGTCCAGCGTCTTTTGGGAAGTAGCTATTTTTTAAATCACATAGACACGAGGACTGGAATTAACAGTGACTTTTCAGCCAATGACCTAAGTCTAAAAGATAAGATTTGGATCTTTAATCCGTGTGTATCCTACCAAGGTAAGGTGTATAGTGGGTCAAATTCTAATTATTGGCTTGTTGCCGCTGTGCGTATGAATGTACAAGAAAAATACAAAGTAGAACCTCTGGGGAATCTGCTCAGTTTAGGAGTTAGGCTCGAGTTCAAATAAATCTTACCCCACTAACCGTTCACAGCAGATAGCTGCTGCCATAGCTGCATTTAGGCTCTCGGTGTTGCCTTTTCCAGGAATAGTGATGGGTGTGTGTGCCACTGCAGCTAGAGTTGCTTGTTCGATACCGTTCGCTTCATTGCCGATGAGTATGACTCCACTTGTGGGTTGGGTGATGGTGCGGATATTTTCTCCATTTAATAAGGTCGCGTATACCTCTTTGCCTGTGAGCAGCTCGGTGAGATCACCATGTATTACATTGACACGTAAAAAAGAACCCATTGTACTCTGGATTACTTTACTGTTATAAAACTCCACAGTGTTACTGCTGCAGTAAATCGTATTGATACCATACCAATCTGCGATACGGATGATGGTACCTAAATTCCCTGGGTCATTGATGCCGTCCAAAGCTATTTGCCAATCAGATACAGGAGTATCTCGTGGTATAATCTGTGCTATGGCAAGGACTTCTTGTGGATTGGCCAGGTGTGAGATTAGAGCGAATTCTTCTGAGCTAATCAGGTCAAAAGTGAAGTCTATTTTTTCTCCATATCGCTCTAAAAATGCAGGAGTGCATAGAATAGTCTCCAACGGCCACCCGCTTGCGGTTAATTCGTTTACAGATTTTAGGCCTTCTACCACAAATAGACCATACTTTTGCCTAAACTTTTTAGATCGAAGTTGCTGGTACTGTTTTAATTTCGCTTTGCTAGCCAATGAATTTATAATTTTGCTTACAAAACTAAAATATTGTGCCATACTTTCTGTATTAATGAGCTTGACAGCGTGTAATATTACACGTGTGGTTCCTGAGGGTAAGCAATTGTTAGTTGCCAATAAGATTCAACGTACCGAGGCAAAAAACATCGATTTATCAGATGAGCGAAACAGCATCAAGCAAAAGCCAAACCGTGAGTTGTTGGGGTTTATAAAATTTCATCTTTGGGCGTATCAGTATGGTAATAAAGGCCTGGGGATACGCAAGAAACAGCCTTGGCTCAGAAGGTTGGCAGAGAAAGTAGGAGAGGCTCCTGTGCTAATAGACTCGAATAAGATGAGTATATCGGCCACTAGGCTATCAGATTATTACTTTAGCGAAGGGTTTTTTGACAATACGGTAAGTTATACCGTGGTCCCCAAGAAGCTGCTAAAAAAACGAGCAACCGTTACGTATAATGTAAAGCTAGGGAGTTATCATACCATCAATACCCTGGTATACCATTCACCATCTCGCGTGATTGAAGAACTACTCTCCACTTCATCTGATCAGCAAAAAATAAAAGTAGGTCAACGTCTGGATTTTGAAAAGATAGAAGCAGAACGAGCTCGCATCAATGACTTATTGAAAAATACGGGTTTCTACTATTTCAATAGCTCGTTTATTGATTTTCAAGTAGATACCAATCAGGTAAAGCACAAGGCAGACGTGGTAGTAAACATTCGTAACAAGAAAAACTTAGAACCGCACTACCAGCAGACGATATCCAAAATAAGCGTACTCATAGGGGATGCTACAAGTACGGATACGCTCTACTTTAAAGGTTTGCAGTTTATAGAAGGAAGCTACTACATCAAACCATTGGCATTAAGTAAAAGTATAATTCTAAGACCTGGGGATATTTACGATGCCAGTAAGGTACAGAAGACTTACAGTAACTTGTTGTCTATGGGCCTGTTTAATTTTGTAACCATTCGGTTTGTGCCAGCCCAAAATGATAGTTTGCATAAATTAGAGGCTCAGATCACACTTCAGACCGCCCCAAAGCACGACTTCATTTGGGAGCCACAGGCTATTCTTACCGGACAGAGTGGTGGTATACAAGCAGATAATTTAGAGCAAAGTTTTGGTGTTGCGAATAATCTAACCCTCGCCAATAGAAATGTCTTTGGGGGTGCGGAGACGTTTAATATTACTTCGCTCACGGCGCTAGAAACTCAACTAAAAAAGGATGGTCAGCAACCGGTAAACAGTTTTAGGCAAAGTATTAATGCCGAGCTTGTGATTCCTTCGCTGCTTTATTTTGAGCGAAAGCACTTTAGTAAGGTTTTTGTGAAAAAGAGTACCAAATTCAATGCTTCCTACTTGCACGAACAAAATGTTAACTTTACCAGAAACGTGATTCCATTTAGTTTTACGTACGCTTTTTCCAAGGGTAAGTTTTCTTATGGTGTGACTCCTTTGAGACTCAGTATTAACCAGGCCTTAGTAGAGCCAGGGTTTTTAGCCTCACTAGATTTAGCTACTCAAACGTATACCAATCAGCTGCTAACCAATAATATTATT
>DNHN01000320.1 GCA_003485825.1 Bacteroidota bacterium
GACTTACGCCTACCACTTTCGAAGGAAGTACATTTACCATAAATACTACAAATGGTGTCGTAATTACAGATAAAGGTGGGAACGAATCTACCGTTCAAATAGCAGACGTACAAACCAGTAATGGTGTAATACACGCTATCAATAGAGTACTCTTACCACTAGAGTAAGTTTGTTCTACCAAAAATTTTGGTTAGTTTAAGAACGAATACCTGTGGTGCGAAAGTGCCACGGGTATTTTTTTTACAAAAAAAGAAGAGTGCTAAACAGTAATACGTGATTCTTAGGCTATGAAAAGCAGTAACAGTCCTACTAAAGCACCACTAATCCACCTTCATTATTGCGAACCTTTACTTCCCACGTACGGTCTGCTAATAGTAAGACTGAGGCTAAAAATGCATCATAAGGCATACGCTCACCCCACTCATCCGGGGATATAAATGAAAGAATTTTACCTCCGTCCTTTTCATACAGATGGTATAGCTCTCCTATTTTCGGAGTGAATTTCATTTCTGCCTCGTAGATACCGTAAGAAACCTCCAGACGAGCTTCTATTTCTCGCACCTGTGACATTATCACATCCGCTTGTTTTTTAAGCATTGCGATTTGCTGATTGGCCTGCTTCTGCATGGTCTCAACAGCACTTGCTTTTATCTTTCCCTTATTCTCCGCCTTAATCATGGGCGAGGAGACGCTGAGCGGAATAGGTGAGAACTTGGCTTCACCAGTATAATACGGCTTGTTGTCTTTTTCTTCGCTCATTTCAGGATAGTAACGTTTTAGAGTTTAAATGGTTCTACATAAATGTAAAACTCACACTGAACTAACATCTACGCAAAGTTTAAAAAATATTAACAGACTATACTTTGTTATCAAAACTTTGATTTCCTATCCTTGTTACTATCATATGAACAAACTATTCATCCTAGCAGTAATAACTTTAGCCAGCTGCTCACCTAAAACTAAAACGACTTCTGCGACTGCAGAGGTAAACACCACAAACGAAGAAATAAGCATGGACTCATCAGAAGACATCATTGGAATCAAAGACTTTCACTACTACGGTATATCCAGTTTAGATGAGAATAGTACATTAAACATGGCCGACTACAAAGGCAAGAAAATCCTAGTCGTAAATGTAGCCTCTAAGTGTGGATATACGTCTCAATATGAAGGCTTACAGGAACTAAACCAAAAGTACGGAGATCAAGTACAGGTAATCGGGTTCCCGTGCAATCAGTTTATGGGACAAGAGCCCGGTGGGAAGGAAGAGATCGCTGAATTTTGCAGTAAAACATATGGAGTAACCTTTCCTATGACTACCAAGATAGACGTAAAAGGAGATAACCAACATGCTATATATAAGTGGCTTACCAATAAATCTGAAAACCAAGTAGGAGATTACAAGGTAAGTTGGAATTTTAATAAATTCCTGATAGATGAAAATGGAAAACTCATAGCACACTACGATAGTAAGGTGACTCCTATGAGTGATGAGCTTATAGCGGCTATCAAAGGGTAGCAACTATTTGATTAACTAAACCTTAAGCCTTCCCTTGGGAAGGCTTTTTTGTGGATGGGAAATAAAACTCATCTTTGTGTCAATGAGACTAATCTACATACTGTTATCCTCTCTGGTGTATTTAGGATGTACTACCAATGCTAAAACTGATGTAGCTGAACAGATACCTCCATTAGAAGCCAGTATAGAACTCCCCTTATTCATACCATACGAGATAAATGTGGGAGACGGGAATCTTAAAATGTATTGGCAAGGCTCTAACGGCCCATTTCAAACTTTTCAAAAACTCAAAGAGCACCTAAAGATTCAAGGAAAAGAATTAACGTTTGCTATGAACGGAGGCATGTACCTTACGGACCACTCCCCTCAAGGGCTCTATATTGAAAATGGTCAAACGCTCCGACCTCTTAACACTAAAAAATCAGACTTTGGAAATTTCTATTTAGCTCCTAACGGGGTATTTTATATAACCAAAGACCTAGCAGCCAATGTCTGTGTTACAGAAGATTTTACTCCCAGTGAAAACATCAACTACGCGACACAGTCTGGACCTATGCTACTCATTGATAGCACGATTCATCCAAAATTTACGCTAGGCTCTAAAAATGTACATATCCGAAATGGTGTAGGAATTCTACCTAATGGGAATCCATTATTTGTGATAACCACCACACCCGTAAATCTGTATGACTTTGCAGATTACTTTAGGCAGCAAGGCTGTAAAAATGCGCTGTATTTAGATGGTTTTGTGTCTAGACTTTATCTACCTGAAAAGGGCTTAAAGCAAATGGATGGTAATTTCGGTGTGATGATAGCTGAGGTGAAATGATGTGGGCTATGTTTTTAATAATAATTCTATCACCTTTTGTCTTCGGAACTATAGTTGGTTTTATGTTTTTTAAACGACGAGCTCTAAGAAGAGGGAAATCATATATCTATATTTCTTCCTTGTTATGAAAAGTATTTTCGTAGGTATTCTCTTTTATACAATAACTTGGGGGGGGGGCTTATAGGACCTATTATCTAATTTTCCACCTTAGCAAACTTTACTACCACCACTTCTCCTCCAGCGATAGCTCGAACAAAGTATACTCCATTGGCTAGGCCATCTAACTGTATGCTAGTGACCTCATTTTTTAGTTCTTCTACAGCGACATTTCGGACTAGTCTACCTTGCATATCCAACAGTTCTATATTATCAAGTTTTCTGTCTTTTACAAATACTGAGATAGCATTATTGCTCGGATTAGGATAAACACTCACGCTAGATAAATCTATGTGAGAGCCTTCTATCAGTGTATTCTTGGTAATCAGCCAATAATTAGGGTCAAACTCTAAATCTTCCACCTTAAATCCCAAATCTACTACTAGCACTTCTTCTTCGCTGGTATGCTCTATAGTAAATAAGCTGTCCATCCCTCTACCTATAGCTCTCATCTGTATAGTCAGTGGAAAGAATGGTACTGAAGGGTGAGACGTAGTCTGATTTAAGGTAAGTCTTATCTTACTGTCTGAAATCCTATTCCATCGAGTAACTAGGATAGGAAAACCTTCTTTATATACATACCGGTCAAAAAACGGATCTAAATCCATACCACTGGATGCTTCTATTGCATCCTGAAAATCTTGCGTATACGCAAATCCGTAGCATAGGTCAGCGTCTGCCATATAGTTTCTGGTCCCTGCAAAGAAGGCACTATCTCCTACCTCCCACCGAAGCTGGTGAAGTACTGCACTCCCTTTACGGTAACGAATATCCCCACTAAATAGCACATTTAAATTGCTCGTATCATAGGCATATACCGACCCACCATCATTTCGTATGGTTCGCGTAATACTCTCTCTCAGGAATTCGTGAAAAAATGCCTTAGGCTTTACAAGCTCTCTAGCTATAGCATTTGTATACGTGGCCCAACCTTCATTCAGCCATAGGTCCTTCCACGATCCGCAGGTTATTTTATCTCCAAACCATTGATGCCCAAGTTCGTGAGCCATGAGGTCAAAATCTAGCGACGCCATAAAACTCATAGTCTGGTGCTCCATACCGCCGCCTCTCATAAACATGGCGTGCCCATACTTTTCGTCCTTGAACGGATAGTCCCCAAATAAGCTATCAAAGCCGCGCATCATGCCATCTATTTCCCAACGTAAAGTATCTGCTTGAGACTTATACGTAGGGTACAGATAGTCTAACATGTATACACTATCACCGCCTGATAGCTGTATGTAATGACTCTCTTCGTAGTAATTACTCACTGCGACAGCTACTAGATATGTAGCTACTGGATGCCTATGCTTCCAATGGTACACAAGACTATTATCCGCTAAAGTATCTACTGCCTCTAGTGTTCCCAGTCCTGCCGCCATATTACCCTCTGGTATAGTGATTTCCATATCAAAGGAGTCAATCTTATCATACAGTTGCTGCTTACACGGCCACCACCCATAGGCACCATACGGCTGTGATAGTGTCCACGCTATAGGTCCTGCAGGTTGATTGTCAAAAGTGAAGGCACGCTGATCACTCTTACTTGGATCTCCTCTATAATAGACAGTAGTGGTAAGTCTATCTCCGGTCTGGCTAGTAGGTATAGGTATAGTGACTGCATTATTCACCGTGGTATAGCCTGTGATTTTCTGTTCATCTACCCAAACTGAGTCTACTATCATATTACTCGTAAGATCGTAGGCTATCTGTGTGGCATTATCTTCCAATACGGTTAGTTCTGTGTAGATATTTCCGACAATATTTCTCACAGTAGGGACTATGTCTAGTGTCATTTTCTGATACGTAACATCGTACTCACTACCTGTGCGTTTACTCTTAAAGCTTCGGAGACCCTCATACGCTGCTCTTTCTCCTTTTATCAGTGCCTCCATATCTTGGGCATAGAGTGTATGCATCAGCACACTCACTAAAAATAGTATTACATACCTCATCCTAATCCTAATCCTAATCCTAATCCTACAAATTTATGCTCATAAGTGCATTCTCCATCGATTCACTCTATCATATTTTAGTCTTTAACCAAAGTTCGATTATCATTTTAGACTCAGACCGCCTAAAATTAATGCGTTGCAGCCGAATATTCAAACTCAGGTTTTAAATACCTATTTTAGCTGCTAGTATGAAAAATTTTTCATTTGTATCAGCAGTATTAATCTCTAGTCTATTCCTTTTTCAGTACCAACTCTTAGCTCAAGACAAGGTGGAGATTTCTTATAATGCACCAGAAGGCAGAGAAAGAATAATAAATGAACTAAATGATGTGAAGATTCTTGAAATAATTTCCAGTGATAAAAAGGCACATCAAAAGAAGTTTACATTACAGATAGTACGCTTTCAGGAAGGCAAACCAGACACGGTATTCTCTAACGGTAGCAATTGCGATATGATTCATATACCCGTCCCCATGGCCAATGGAGATACCGCTACCTATGTCCACGATCCGTGTAAATCCCTACTCTACCTGAAAAATACTGGTGATTTTAAGATAACTCTAGCAGGCAAGTTACAAGATTCTACCTTTTCTATGAGTATCAACTATCCGTATGGTTCTACTAAAATCGCTCTGGCTAGCAAACCAGGTTACGTCCTACAAAATCCATACAACGATGATAAACGAAAAATAGAAACCAATACTCCTACTCCTGTAGCACTTTACTTTGGGGGATACAAGCAAGGAAATGGCACCTTCTACTGTCTTGCCAAAACTGCAAAAGCAGAGGAAATGTTTCAAAAATTTCAGGTGGAAGATTATTATGTAATCTATCTCAACATCAAAGACTGAAACACTTTTATTCCTTCCTTCTTTTACAATAGTTAATCTATCATTTTTTTTACCTTTGCTCTAGTCTTGAAAAAATATCTAGCTATACTCGCCTTAGTAGCCATAAGCATCACCGCTTGCAACGAAAATGTGCTCGTAGATACATTTCACGAACTACCTGCTGACGGGTGGGGTTATGAATTTGCAGTCACCGACAGCTTTACCATAGATAAGCCAAACCACTACCACGCAGTATCAGCTAATCTTAGGGCTTCAGCAGATTACCCTTATGCCAATATTCACCTATTGCTTACCATTACTGCACCAGACGGAGACACTACGCAAATAAAAGTACCCGTAGAATTAGCTGAGAAATCAGGAAAATGGCTAGGAAGTGGACTTAGAGATGTTTTTACCTTTCAGCGACCCATACTCCATAGAAAATACTTTAACCAAAAAGGCACATATACGGTAACGATAGCTCAAGACATGCGGCTCGAGAATCTGCCAAGTGTATCAGCAGCTGGGATACGAGTAGAAGAACAAGAAGAAATATTTTAATCAACGAATATGAACCATTACGACGTATCCACTTTGATGCTTTCGCTAAAAGCAAACGACCAAGGTGTAAACGCAGTAGAATCAGTTATAAAAGCATAATCAAGAACAATGAATAATTACGACGTAGCTATAATAGGAAGTGGACCAGGTGGATATGTATGTGCGATACGATGTGCACAGCTGGGCCTGAAAGTAGCAATCATAGAAAAGTACAATACCTTGGGAGGTACCTGTCTGAATGTTGGTTGTATCCCTAGTAAAGCTTTGCTAGATAGCTCCCATCAATATCATGACGCAGTACATAAGTTTGCTGACCACGGTATCAATATCGGTACTCCGAAAATTGACTTCAAGCAAATGATAGCGCGTAAGCAGGGCGTGGTAGACCAAATGACCAAGGGCGTGGACTTCCTGATGAAGAAAAATAAAGTTAACGTCTATACGGGAATGGGATCTTTTGTAGATGCTACAACTATACAGATAGATGGAGCTAAAAAAGAAACAATCTCTGCTAAAAATACGGTCATAGCTACTGGCAGTAAACCTGCTAGTTTCCCGGGAATGGAGATAGATAAAAAACGTGTGATCTCATCTACCGAAGCCCTTGAACTGAAAGAAATACCAAAGCACCTCATCGTAATAGGTGGAGGTGTGATAGGCTTAGAAATGAGTTCTGTATACAGTAGGCTAGGCGCTCAAGTGAGTATAGTAGAATATGCCGATAGCGTAATCGCGGGTATGGATGCTAGTCTTGGTAAGGAGATGGGCCGCGTACTTAAAAAGCAAGGATTAAAACT
>DNHN01000039.1 GCA_003485825.1 Bacteroidota bacterium
CCACTGCCTATTCTCTTGAGTAGGAATGTGATCATTTAGCCACTTTTTTCAAGAAACGCTTTTCAGAGGGTAGTCGCGTACTTGGCCAGTTTTCTTTTACCACATTTCCCTCAAAAAGTACCAATCCTGGATTACTGCGTATGATAGATTTTAGGTTGGTCTTGTCCCCATAATAAAAAGGAATATCTAGCTGATGTTCATGTCTGAAAGCTTCAGTAGTTTCCACATTACTCGCGGTGAGTGGATAGATTTCTATCCCTTCTTTCTTACACGCTTTTAAGATAGTTTTGAGTTCTGCTATAGCTTCTAGATTTGCATTTTGAAGCTCATTCATCACTATTAGTATTTTATGTGTAGAGTCATTGGCAAAGAAGTCGTCGGCGTAATCATTGTTGCGCGATTCGTCCATTATCTTAAAGTCATGTATCTCTGGCTCATAGCCCTTACTGATAAGCTTATCCTTACGATCCACAAATTCATATCCATCGGCTTTTAGGTCTCTACTTGACATTTGCTCGAGTGTAAACTCTTCTTCCACACTATCTTTAGCGTAGATGAATATATTGTCATACACGTCTGTAGAAGCATCTTCAGGAACTACCGCAAGCTCTTTTATGTTATTACCTTCCTTAAACTTTAGGAAGTTTTTAACAGGAAGATAGTGCCAGCAGTACATCGCAAAACCCGTAGAAAGAATGGTGAACACAGTGAGTAGTTTTACCGCAAAAGGCTTGCTAAATACTGGTTTTATGTACTTAACTCCTAGAGCTATAAAAAATATGGAAATACAGAGGATGATATCTTTGTAGAAACTTTCCCAAGGAGTGAGCTTTATAGCATCGCCAAAGCATCCGCAGTCAGTGACTTTATTATAATATGCGCTGTACCACGTAAGGAAAGTGAAAAATAAGATAAGGATAATAAGCAGCGTCACTATGAGCTTAGGAGACCATCCTATGAGTAAGGCTATTCCCAATACAATTTCTACGACACACAGGAATATGGCTAGTGCCAATGCATACGGTCTTAATCCTTGAAAAAAGTTGACCCACCACGAATTAGGTTGTACATATGCGGAAGCATCTACGGTAATTATTTTTAGATTGGGTTGAAACGATTTAAAAGTGATGGTTTCTTTTCCCAGTTCTTTACCTGCAGCACCGTAAGCTACTGTTGTTGTAAGTAATACTGCATTACTATCTTCAGCATTAATAGGTGCGTTTAGTAATTCAGTGTCATCCAAGTAGATAGTGGCATCCGCAAAGTATACGCTATCCTCAATTCCATTGCCTAAGGGTACTGCTTTCCACGGCGTGGTAGCAGCTGATATAGTGTAGGAAGGGGAGTTTGGATTAATGGCTAGGGTCTGAGTGTAACTGCCGTCTGGAGAAGTCACAGTAGCGTATATACTGTCCTGCTGTGCTTCTAACTCTGCTGAAAATACCGAGAAGTACTCGTCTAGTTTGTAGCTGAATCCGGTTGGATCATTGGACTTAATTAGCCCAGAAAAGATGAAAAGTAAACCGACAAATACACGAAATATGTTTGCTATGTATTTCATTTAGTTTTTATAAAAGTCATTGATTCGAATCAAAGCAAATATAGCATAGTTCAGCATATCGCTAAAGTTAGCGTCTATACCTTCGGAGATTAAAGTTTTACCCCCTTTGTCTTCTATTTGCTTGGTTCTTAGTATTTTCATTAGAATCAAATCCGTATAGGTGCTTACCCTCATGTCTCGCCAAGCTTCACCATAATCATGGTTTTTGGTTGTCATGAGCTGCTTACACATGTCTGCTTTAGTATCGTAGTGTTTTAGCACTAGGCTAGGATCCATTTCCATATCGTCACTGGCTTCCAGCTCTAACTGTATGAGTGCTATCACACAGTAGTTTACGATACCTATGAATTCATTTTCTATACTCTCACCGACTTTATTCTCCTGCTTTTCTTCTAGACTGCGTATTCGCTGAGCTTTTATGAATATTTGATCTGTGATAGAGATAGGACGGAGTATACGCCAAGCAGTACCGTAGTCGTATGTCTTCTTTTCGAAGATTTCACGACACTGAGTTATGGCTTGGTCAAATAGAAGTGGAGTATCTGTATTCAAAATGAATTTAATTTGCCACGAAGATAATTTTCGAAACTAAAGAAATGAAGCAAAGCATCCACATAAAAGGCACAGTGTTTTCTCTGGAGACACCTCGGGTCATGGGTATCCTAAATGTGACACCAGACTCCTTCTCTGATGGAGGTAAATATAGGAGCGTAGATGCAGCACTGTTACAAGCTAAAAAAATGATAGCTGAGGGAGTGGACATAATAGATGTAGGAGGCTACAGTTCACGACCTGGAGCTGCTGAAGTTAGTATTCACGAAGAGTTAGACAGGGTGATTCCTGTACTGGAGAGATTATCGATTGAATTAGATGTAGTACTATCAATAGATACTTTCAGGGCTGTAGTAGCTAAACAGGCTATTGAAGCAGGAGCTCATATTGTCAATGATATCAGCGCGGGCGATGACGATGTTACTATGATACCCACAGTAGCAGAATTGGGAGTTCCTTATATCGCTATGCATAAAAAAGGATTACCCCAATCAATGCAGGATAATCCACAATATGGAGATGTAGTGGCAGAAGTGTATGACTACCTTAAGCAAAAGAAAAAGCAATGTGTGGACGCAGGGATACATGATGTAATACTCGACTTGGGATACGGTTTTGGCAAAACACTGGAGCACAACTATGAGTTGTTAAGGAGATTAACTGAGTTTCAAGAGATAGGTGCGCCTATACTTACGGGTGTTTCTCGCAAGAGTATGGTATTTAGAGCGCTAGGTATTAATGCTTCTGAAGCATTAAACGGTACTAC
>DNHN01000166.1 GCA_003485825.1 Bacteroidota bacterium
CTCAAGCGAGTAGGGCATCATCAAGAACTTGCGAATTTAGCAGCATACCTAATCTCAGATTTCTCTGCTTATGTGAATGGTGAAGTAGTGACCATAGATGGTGGAGAATGGCTGCAAGGTGCAGGCCAATTTAACCAGATGGAAGCCATTACTCAGGAGGAGTGGGATTACCTAGAAAAAATAGTCCGAGCCAACCAAAAGAAAAGCTAGGCTGTTAGTCATAAGATGGTCATTCGCCTTGAGCATGACATATCTCCGAATTTTTAATTCAATTTTTGCTCAACCAATAATCAATATATGAATCAATTTTTTACGCCCAAAAGAATTTTAGTGGCGGCTTTTACAGCAGCCATGGTATGCATGACTACAGTCTCCCTCACCAATTCTGGTGGAGCTGCAGGAGGCCGAACCAACGCCCCCGGAGAGTCTAACTGTACGGGGTGTCATTCAGGTACCTTGCAGACGTCGGGTACTAATTTTAATAACGTAGGCTTAACCAGTAACTTTACAGGAGGAGGATATATACCAGACAGTACGTATACCATCAGCTTGTCGTATACCCAGAGTGGAAAGTCCAAGTTTGGTATGCAAGTCACATGTTTAGACGGGTCTAATGCGATGGCGGGTAGCTTTTCTAATACTACTACAGCCACTAGCACAACTACCGCAGTGATATCTGGGAGTACACGACGCTATGTGAGACAAACAAGCTCTGGGAATAGCGGTTCAGGTGGGAAAACTTGGAGTTTTGAGTGGACTGCACCAAGCACGAATAAGGGTGACGTTACATTCTATACTGTGGTAAACAGTGCAAATAACAATGGCAACACTAGCGGTGATATAATAATAGCTAGAGAGTTTACGATAAGCCCGAGCTCACTCTTGCCCGTGGCGGATGCTTCAGCGGCCAGCTCATCGGTATGTCAAGGAGCATTTATAGATTTGACAGGTTCGGGTACTAATTCACCTACTTCATACTCTTGGAGCTTCCCCAATGGCACACCAAGTTCTTCTACAGCTCAAAATCCTTCCACTAAATTTAATTTCCCAGGAAACAATAGAGCCATACTTACAGTGACTAATGCGAAGGGAGTATCTGCTCCGGACACGTTTGATATTACCGTACTTCCAGCGCCCGGTCCATTTATAGCAGGAGGTGCTACACGCACTATCTGTCAAGGAGACTCCGTACTACTGTCGGTACCTCAGGAGACAGGGGTTACGTATACTTGGAATACAGGTGCTACGGGAAGAGAACTTTGGTTGAGTAAGCCAGGAATTTATTTTATCAATGGAGTAGGAACTAACGGTTGTGACAGGAATAGTAACCAAATTACGGTAGATACTTTTCCGAAACCTGTGGCTACGCTCTCCAGTAACGTAGCCAGTTTGAACGATAGTATTTGTGAAAACTCCACGCTGATGTTAGAAGCGAGCAGTGCCGCGTTTGATTCGTTTTACTATTATGCAGACGGTGTGCTCATAGCTACCTCGGCTTCTTCTACACAGTCGGTAGTGTTTGATAGCACTACTACCTATGGACTAGTAGTACTCAATAGCAATGGCTGTAAAAGTGACTTATCTCCGTATACCGTAAACGGAAGAGAGCGAAATGCGGCTCCAGCGATATCGTGTATTGCGGCTACGCCAAGTTCTATAGAGTTTAGTTGGACGAGTATTACTGCCCACAATGGATATCAGGTAAGTACCAATGAAGGGACTACGTGGAAGTCGCCTTCTTCCGGGTCTTCGGGCACTACACATTTGGTGACCGGACTTCAGCCAGAAGATTCTGTAATTCTTTGGGTGAGATCTATTGATCCAGGTCCATGTGATTATAGTCTTATCGGCATTTCCAAATGTTTCAGTACGTCTTGCGTGCAGCTAGAAGCTACCGTTCAGGCAGCGGAATCTATCTGTAAGAATGATTTATGGTCTTTGGAAATCAATGGATTATCAGGAGAAAACTATTCCATAAGTATAGACGGAGGAGCGGCCTTCACAGATACAATCATTTCATTTAATCCAAGTTTTAGTAAAACATATCAGCTGTCTATCACAGATTCCAATAATCTTGTTTGTCCTCCAAAACTTATTGATGTTCCCTTGGTGGTAGATAATATCGCTGATATCGATCTGAAACCAGGAAAAGTGGGAGCTTACTGCGATGGTGATGAACTGACCTTCAGTGCGAATGACAGTATAGAGAATTTTGACTTTTATCTCAATAATGCGCTAGTTCAGAGCAGCGCTAGCAATACGTATTCCTCTGTAATGAGTAGAGGAGATAGTGTCTATGTGATCGTCACTAAAGGCGCTTGCACGGATACTTCAGAGAATGTGTATGCCAATATAGAAATCCAGGCAGATGCTACATTTACCTATACTAGAGATGGCACAGAATACACGTTTATTCCAAATACTACAGGGTACCAGAAGTATGCTTGGGACTTTGGTGATGGCAATGTAGAACCGAATGACCCTATGCCAGTGCATGACTATGCGGCGAGCGAAGGAGATGAAGTGAATGCATCACTGGAAGTCACTACTATTAGCGAATGTACATCGCTGGAGTCTGAGACCATTCAACTCCCTCAATTTAGCAATATAGAAATACTTACTCAGCTGGGCATACACGTGTATCCTAATCCTGCTACGGATATGGTTCATATTGAAAATAAGGAGAATAAGCCCATGGAAGTCAGTGTTCATACGGTGACTGGGGAGACTGTATTGACGACCACGATTGCCAATGATAAGCTAGACATCAGTGCACTAAGCGCAGGAGTTTATCTGCTAAAAGTAAAAATAGGAGAGCAAGAAGCTAGCCTTAGATTATTGAAAAAGTAGCACAATCAAACCAATAGAAAGGAAAGGTGGGAGTATTACTCTCGCCTTTTTTT
>DNHN01000336.1 GCA_003485825.1 Bacteroidota bacterium
AGTAGAAGTAAACCGAGTGATACAAATACTATCGTTTTAGCAATGGTGTCTAAGTGTGAAATGTCATAGAAGAAGACTTTCAGTAATGTGAGAGCAAATAGTCCAATTGCTCCAATACGAAGTAACGCATTGTCTTTCCATATTCCGTAGGCTACAATGGCCAATGAGTATACTCCCCATAGTATACTTAGTCCCAATTTGTAGTTATGCGTATTGCCAGAGAAATTCATAATGCTTAGCAATTCACTACTGAGCACCCATACGATAGATACGTGAAGCACCACATCAAATACTTTTTTTAGCTCTAAGCCTATAAAGCTTTGTTTAATGTAGCGATAATTAATAGCCAAGAATACAGTAAATAGGAGCAACGCAAAGTATCGGATGCCTAAATTCCACCAGCTGTGATGGAAGTATTGATCTGCAGCTCTGTCAATAAAAGATTCTCTAAGCTCACTAATAGCATAGAGCCCAAGCATTAAAAAAGCAATTGTGGCAATAAGGTTAAAACCTAAGTTTGCCTTGCCAAGTTGGGGATTCTTGAACCACTTTATATTTACTAGTGATAAAGCTAAACCTATGAGAAGTGTATACATCACAAGCCAGGTAGATCTAAACTCTCTAAAATCCATGTTTCGTAAATTATAGTAGCCTTGGTCTAGGTTTGGTGTCAGTTGAGAGGCATTTAGTTTTTGAGTCCAGTAAGTAGAAATCTCTAAAAAGAACATAAAGTAAAATGTAGCAAAAATCAGCAAGGGAAGCGCCTTTTCCATTAGTCCATAATACGCGCTAGATCGGATGGACTCTGTTTGATATTTTGTCTGACTCCATAGGTAATAAATAAAAGAAAGGCATATGACAAAAATGAATGAACTTATAAAATGAATATTGAGTATAGGAGTCAGAACATTCTCTCCCAAAGTGCCTAGCAAGTGACTACTTTCTATATAGGAGTATTTCCAGTCTTGTAGTAAACTTACACAAGCGAGTAGTATTAAAGGGTAAGCTAGTGTTTCGTATACAGGAACGTTTTTTGTCCTTCCTATCCAGAAGAGTAACGCTGCCTCACCTATCCACAATAGTGTTACCCAATTACCATCTAACTGTACCGGTATTGCTATAGTGACGAATACCAGTACCAACCCAGCTATGAGAAAGAAAAGGTTTTTATCAGCTAATTTTAATCGGTGTATTGCAGCACTTATTCCAAAGTGAATGAGTGCATTGATGAGCGTAAATAAGCCAAGGTAATTTTTTGTGGAGGATTGGTCTGACAGCAGTATATACCCCATACCAAAAAAGATAAATGAGTTTAAGAGTAAGATGACAATATCACCACGCGTAAACTGCTTCTTGTACTTAAGTTTATATGCTATGAATGTAGCATAGAAAATAGCAAAGAAGATACTTAAAAAGGTAAAGGCCAGCATAAACTGTGAGCTACGTGAATAGTCTGAGACAAACCATCCGCAGAAGATAAGCCAAGTCATAGCAAACGCTGAATAGAATAAGGTTCTCCAGTTTTGAGTGAGTGAGATGACCAATATCCCAATATTAATAATAGCCATGTAACTAAACAGAATGTCTACCCTTCCAGAGCCGGTGCTTAGTAAAAAGGGTACAGCATACGCACCTACTAGTCCCAGTAGCGCGATGATTTGCTTTGTATAATTTAGAGCGGCGTAGACAGTAAATGCGGTAAAGACCAACATTAATGCAAAAGCCATTAACTGAGGGAATAAGTCATACAAACTATATCCCAAATAGGTAATAAAGTAGAGTATAGACATAGCTCCACTGACTAATACAGAACTATAACTTTCGTACTTGGTCTTGAGTTTCATGCCAAAAACCAATAACCCAATGCCTATAACGTACCCTATGATGATGCGTGTAGCCGGATTTATTAATCCATTGTCTATACTGTATTTGGCTCCTATAGCTACACCTAGTATGGTGATGAGAATACCTATCTTGTTAATGAGATTTTCCCCTATAAATTTTTCTAAATTACTTTGTATTGGCGAGGGCCTTTTTGTTGTGTTCGTTGAGGTGACTAGGGATGGCTGACTACTGGTCTGTAGCTCATTCGCTAGGTCTCTTGCTGATTTTATAGTCTTTAAGTTGACAAGTTTTTTAGGTTGTTCTGGCGAAATTTGGGTAATGTCCTTTGGTAAAGCTCCTTGTAAAGTCTTAATCTCACTTTTTAGTTTATTGGCTTGCTCTATGAGTTTAGCTTGGTCTCTTAGCAGCGCATCTATCTGGTCAGATAGCTTTTGAACTATATCATTTTGATCGGGCATAATTGGATAATCAACAGAGGCGTTTTTGTGCGCTCTTCAATTCAAATATAGATTTATGCACCGAATAAAGCCCTCTTTTCTTTAGAGGGCTTGTGGTTAGTGCGATCGGTAGAATGCTGCTAGCGTTCGTTATCTTTAATCTATGAGCAGCGGAGCTTTGCCATCCGTCACTATGATTTTACTATTTGGAGATTTAGATAGCTCTCGGAAAGCTTCTATACTCTTTAGTTTTATGATTTCTGGTGTTAGACCTTCGGCCAGAATTTTCTGCGCATCACGAGTACCAGTAGCTTCTATGATCTTACGATCTGCCTCGAGCTTCTCCTGCTGTAAAATGAATTTCATACGCAGTGCATCCTGTTCTGCCTGTAGTTTCTGTTCTATAGAAGTAGCTAAACCAAGAGGAAGTTTGATGCTTTTCATGAGCACAGATTCTATGATTATACCGCTGCCGTCTAGCAGTTCTTCCATCTTTGCTTTTATAGATTGTT
>DNHN01000063.1 GCA_003485825.1 Bacteroidota bacterium
TTGGAACTTGGATGTAAGCTCAATAACAGAATTGCAGCAATAGCTCCATTAGCCAGAACCATGCAAGCCAATCCAAATAGTTTTTGCTCTCCGGTGCATCCCACTGGAGTTCTTACAATACTTGGTACGGATGATTTGGTTTCTCCATATAATGGAATCGTATTTGGCGGTATAGAATATTATATTTCTGCAGCAGCAACACATAGCTACTGGGCAACGCATAACAATTGTAACGCAACTGCTACACTGAGCACTGTAAGTCCAAGTGTTGAACGATATACTTGGTCCACAGCATCAGGTTGCGCCTACGTGGAGGAGTTGAAAGTGATAGGAGGAGGACATGATTGGCCTGGAAGTTTTGGAAATATGACGATTGATGCGAATATAGAGATTTGGCAATTTGTTTCACGTTATGACATCAACGGATTAATTGGCTGTATAACTGCATCTATCAACGAAAATAATGGACAGACTGACAATTATAAGGTTTTTCCAAATCCTTTTAATCAGGAGCTTACGATTGAATTAAAATCTGCACAATCCAATGATTTTTCGATATACAATGTTATTGGAGAATTAGTAACCCGTGGTAAATTGAATTCTCAAGTTAATACAATCGATTTGTCTTCATTAGCTCCTAATGTTTATATTTTGACCATTGAAAATCAATCCATAAGGCTGATAAAAACAAAATAAAAGTGCTTAACAAAACCTAAACTGCATTGAAACGCAGTGATGATACCCCAATTAGTAGGACAGGTATAATTCAAATAGAGGTTAATTCTTATGTGCTTGTTTTATGCGGCTATGAAATACCAGCGATCCCTGGGAGAACCGCTCATTATTTTGGGTCGTGTGGATTCGCTCCTATACCCAACCATACGCTTCCTAAATTAAAATTACTACCGTCAAAATATTTTTAATTCATTTTGCGTAATATTGCCATCTAAGAATTAAGCCAAACGCATCACATGAAATACGCCATCCGAATCGCTTTACTCATTATCATCGCCGTACTCTCTTACCTTACTTTTGATACGGTCTATTCTGACATCAAGTATGAAGAAGAAGTAGCTATAAAGGAAGCCGCAGTCATTAAGAAACTAGAACTGCTTCGAGATGGACAGATAGCATACAAGGATGAGAAAGGGAAGTTTGCCAGTACTTTCCCTGAGCTATTGGACTTCATGGAGAATGGCCAGATGAGAGTCCTCATTCAATCTGGGGATAAAGACGATTCAACTACCGTGTTTAAGACGTCTGAAATGATGGTGAGTATAAAAGATTCACTTTTCAGTGACGTAGACATCCCACAATTAAAATACGTGCCGTTTCACGATACACTTCAGTTTAAAATGGCTGCTAGTGAGATCAAAAAGAATGCAGTTACAGTTCCTGTATTTGAGATAATAGACCCGAAGCCATTTAGTAAGGAGCGTCAGAAAAAGAAAGAGCCACTCAAGGTAGGATCTATCTTTGAAGTAAACTACAACGGTAACTGGGATAAGTAAAAGACTTTAGCCATGTCGTCTTATCACAATGCTGTAAGCGATAAGCTCGTAGTCTTTTTGTATCCTACTCGCTCGGTATTTACCGTATTCAGTAAGGATAACATACTAAAGTTTTCATCAGATAACGGTAGCTCCAGTATGCTGCCAATCGAACTGCAAGGAGCTATTTTTAGTACAACTGATACCATCAGTGTCGCTGCGCGTGCCACGCTTACTCCGCTTGCTGATGAGAGCTACAGTAGCTATTTTCAAGCAAATTTTGGTCAAGCACATCAGGAGCTCAAACATCAAAGTACCAATGACTTTACGATAGTGTATGAAGCTACTCCCGTGACTAAGGAGCTGCTCCATGAAGTGGTGAACCCACAAGAACATTCCGATATACACCTGATGCATACCTATGCAGCAGCTATGCGTTATGAGAATGCGATCTATTATTGGCTCTATAATGATACCGTTTCATTACTGGTATGGAAAGAGGGTAGACTCGTATTGACCAATAGGTATAAAAGTGATACTAAGGATGAAGTCTTCTATTACATTATGCTAGCCGTGGAACAATTGGAGTTGCCTGCAGATAAATTGCACTTTGGGTTCGTAGGTAGTAAAGCAGAACATGCCGTGTACCAAGTCATGTTTCAGAACTATCTGCCACCGCTGCACCTGTGCAGTACGGGAAGTTCCACTGATATAGATGAACTGGCTCAGTTTTTTGCAGAATGCGTATTATAAGTGGAGAGTACAAGGGATTTAGATTCCCTCAAAAGAATATGCCCCACGCTCGGCCAACTACGGATAGAGCGAAAGAAGCCCTTTTCAATGTGCTAGACCAACGCTACTACTTCGAAGATCTGAAAGTGTTAGATCTCTACAGTGGATTAGGCAGTATGGCGCTAGAGTTTTGCTCCAGAGGAGTGAAGGATATCACCGCGGTAGACCTAAATCGTAAGAGCATCACGTATATCAAAGAGGTCGTAGACAAGCTAAATGCTCCATTAAAAGTAAGGCAAGCCAAGTGTGTGAGTTTCTTAAAGCAGACGGAAGATAAGTACACCATTATTTTTGCGGATCCGCCGTATAACCAGAAGCAGGAAATAGATGCATTAATAGACGCCGTAAGTAACGGAGACTACTTATTGCCCAATGGACTCTTCATATTAGAACATCAGAGTATGGCTCAAGTATCGCACCCCGCGATAGTAGAAACGAGGGAGTATGGGCAGAGTACCTTTTCTTTTTTTAACTTTG
>DNHN01000007.1 GCA_003485825.1 Bacteroidota bacterium
GTAGTCTTCATCTCAGACTGACTGTGGGCCAAAAATGCAAAACCCAAAAAGAGTACGAATAACCATCTGCTCATACCCGCAAAGTAAATTGAATATTACTAAATATCCCTTGTTGTTTTATCTATGGATGTTCTCTATTGGCAAAAAACAGAAGTAGAAACAAATCATTGAATATCTTTGCCCATTAACAGTACAAGAAATAACGTGAAGATAGCAGTAGTAGGGACTGGATATGTAGGATTAGTGACAGGAACTTGCCTTGCAGAGGTAGGAACAGACGTCACTTGTATAGACATTGATATAAATAAAATAGAAGGATTACGACAAGGTGTAATGCCTATCTATGAGCCAGGATTAGAGCCTATGGTGGTAAAAAACCATAAAAAAGGCAAGTTGCATTTCAGTACAGACCTGGGAGATAGCATCAAAGGAGCTGATGTGGCATTCATAGCAGTAGGAACTCCTCCGGGTGAAGACGGAAGTGCAGACTTACAATACGTATTAAAAGTAGCCAGCCAAATAGGTGCACACATGAGTAGCTACGGTGTGGTAGTAACTAAAAGCACCGTACCCGTAGGTACTGCGGAAAAAGTCCGCGCTGCAGTGCAGACTGAGCTGGATAAACGAGGAGTAGACATCCACTTTGACATAGCCAGTAATCCTGAGTTTCTGAAGGAAGGAGCTGCTATAGACGACTTCATGAAGCCAGACCGTATCGTAGTGGGTGTAGACAGCCAACAGGCTGAAGACACGATGAGTAAGCTATATAAGCCCTTCATTATGAATGGCCATCCACTCATATTTATGGATATCCCGAGTGCTGAAATGACCAAGTACGCAGCCAATGCGATGCTCGCTACACGTATTAGTTTTATGAATGATGTGGCTAATCTCTGCGAGATCATGGGTGCTGATGTGAATGCGGTGCGAAAAGGAATAGGCAGCGATCCTCGAATAGGAAGTCGTTTTATCTATGCAGGAATAGGCTACGGCGGAAGTTGTTTCCCTAAGGATGTAAAAGCGCTGATAAAAACGGCTAAAGAAAATGATTATACCATGCGTATACTCGAAGCGGTAGAAGACGTAAATGATGACCAAAAATCTGTACTCTTTAACAAAGTCACAGCACGCATAGGAACTGATCTCACAGGACGCACATTTGCTATGTGGGGATTATCCTTTAAGCCGAATACAGATGATATGCGTGAAGCCCCATCTCTCGTACTTATCGAAAAAATAAAACAAGCTGGAGGTAAGGTAGTAGCTTACGATCCTGTAGCTATGGAAGAAACCAAGCATATGATAGGTGACGCTATCACCTATGTGAATGACCCTTATGACGCACTCAATGATGCAGACGCACTGCTAATAGTGACGGAATGGTCAGAGTTTAAACTGCCCGACTGGGATGTGATAAGTTCAAAACTTAAAACTAAGGTAGTTTTTGACGGAAGGAATATTTATGATAAAAAAGAACTAAACGCTCTAGGGTATGACTACTACTGCATAGGGTCAAAATAAGATAGTAATGAAACGAATATTAATAACAGGCGGAGCAGGATTCTTAGGTTCTCATCTTTGCGATAGATTCATAAAAGAAGGGTACAAGGTGATAGCGATGGATAATCTCATCACTGGCTCTATGAGTAATATAGAACACCTCATGCCATTGGAACATTTTGAGTTTTATCACCATGATGTTTCTAAGTTCATCCATGTCCCTGGAGAACTTGACTACATTTTGCATTTTGCTTCTCCAGCTAGCCCAATAGATTATCTTAAAATACCCATTCCTACACTCAAAGTAGGCAGCTTAGGTACTCACAATTGTCTGGGTCTGGCATTGGCTAAAGGAGCGCGCATGCTCATAGCGAGCACCAGTGAGGTGTATGGAGATCCATTGGTACATCCACAAACGGAGGATTATTGGGGAAATGTGAACCCTGTAGGGCCCCGTGGTGTATACGATGAAGCCAAGCGTTTTCAGGAAGCCATCACCATGGCCTACCACACTTTTCATGGAGTAGAAACTCGAATCATTCGTATTTTTAATACCTATGGACCACGCATGCGACTGAATGATGGAAGAGCGCTACCCGCATTCATCGGCCAAGCACTCCGAGGTGAAGACATTACCGTATTCGGGGATGGAAGTCAGACGAGAAGTTTCTGCTACGTAGATGACCTCGTAGAAGGCATATACAGACTACTCCACAGTGACTATGCGCAACCCATTAATATCGGTAATCCAGACGAGATTAGCATCCTAGAATTTGCGAACGAAATCATAGAATTAACCGGCACCAACCAAAAAGTGGTACTGAAAGATCTTCCTAAAGATGACCCAAAACAGCGAAAACCAGACATCACTAGAGCGAAAGAAATACTCGGCTGGGAACCTAAAGTAAAGCGGGATGAAGGGCTGAAAATAACGTATGAGTACTTCAAGAATCTACCCGAAGGTGATTTATATAAATACGCACATCCAAGAGAATTTTAACTATGAACTATTTCGCACACGAAACCGCGGTTATAGATGACGGCTGCACCATAGGCTCGGGAACTAAGATATGGCACTTTAGCCACATCATGCCGAAGACAGTAATCGGAGAAAACTGCAATGTTGGTCAAAACGTAGTAATCAGTCCGGATGTAGTCCTAGGGAATAATGTAAAAGTGCAAAACAACGTGAGCATCTATACTGGTGTGATCTGTGAAGATGACGTCTTTTTAGGACCGAGTATGGTATTTACCAATGTGATAAATCCACGAAGTGCCGTAGTACGAAAATCTGAATACCTTAAAACCACCGTCAAAAAAGGAGCCAGTATAGGAGCCAATGCCACTATCGTCTGTGGTAATGACCTCGGAGAATACTGCTTTATAGGAGCGGGTACAGTAATTACCAAGGAAGTCTTACCATATTCACTTATGGTAGGAAACCCAGGTAGACATGTAGGCTGGATGAGTAAATTCGGCCACAAACTCGAATTTGATGCAGCAGGTGAAGCAAAATGCCCAGAAGGTGGAGAGCGTTATAGCCTCGCAAATGGGCGGGTGAAATGCTTGGATTAAAAATAAATAAAAAAAGAATTTGTAATATTTGATAGGCGGTTATATTTGCACTCCTTAAAAAAGGGAGTCGAGTTAAGTTTTCGACAAATTAACATAATGGTCCGGTAGTTCAGTTGGTT
>DNHN01000369.1 GCA_003485825.1 Bacteroidota bacterium
TGATTTCAAAATCGCATTGACTTGCAAGCGGTAAAACTTCTTTGTCGGCAGTACGATGTAATAAAAAATTGAAACTATGTAAGAGCATTACACAAAATCTTCTCAACTTTGCAGTTAATTTAAGATTCACATTTAAACATAAACTACTTACGATTTTCAAAAAAGCGTTACTTGTATTTGCTCTGCTATTTATTTCTTCTCTTGTATTTAGTCAAAATCCACTACCCAAAGGAAACACGCAGTTAAATGTGGGTGTTAGATTATCCGGGTGGGGAATCCCAGTATACTTAGGTGTAGATCATGGCATACACCAGGACGTGACCATAGGAGCTGAACTATCTTATCGTGAATACAAGGAAAAGTGGAACAACAAGAACTTCTACTACGACTACAATCATAGAATCACTGGATTTTCTGGAAATGCAAATTATCACTTCAATAGCCTACTAAATATTCAACCCAAATGGGATTTTTATGCTGGATTAAACCTTGGATTTTATGTTTGGTCTAGCCCTTCTCTATATGAAGGAGGACATTCTTCAGGATTGGACCTTGCAGGTCAGATAGGAGGAAGATATTATTTCACTGACAAAGTGGGCTTAAACCTAGAATTTAATGGCGAAAATGCTTTTACAGGCGGCAAAATAGGTGCAACCATACGCCTATAAGCTAAAAAGATTTCCGTGTAAATTACAAAACCCTGAGCAATAGCTTGGGGTTTTTTATGCCCTAATCTCTGCTACTCGAATGTGACTGTGTAATAGTCATCAAAAAGTGCATTCACCACACTGCCTTCTGTCTCTCCGTACACCTCGTGAATAGCCCTATAATAGTACGCCTGTCCATCATCTTCACCGGGAAGGATAAGTTTACCCAGCTTAGAGGTTCCAGTGACTGAGACAGCTGTATCGGCATCAAAGTCTGAAAAATTCAAATAGAGTTTAATCTTCGCATTATCTACCAAGCTGTCTGCTGTAGCATCTTGAGTCTGCAGGAAGGTAAAGTGCATCTGACGCTTAGCCAGCCTATCTGGTATGGTATCGGTATCCGATGATGTATCTATAGTACTGGTACTTCCACCTGTAGATTCCTTCTCACATCCCACTGCCAAAGCCGCAATAAAAACCAAAAATACTATTCCCTTTTTCATAGGAGCGAATTTAAGGGATAATCTAGAATAGCTGTACTATCTCTAAATAGGTCGAGCTACAGCTCCTATTTCTGAAGTCCGTAATATGTATAGAAATAAGAGTAGGAGACAGATAGGTTTTAGCGTCTTCATACCCTGCTAAAGTCAAAAAACAAAAACTACTTGACCAAAAAAAATCCGCTCTCGCGGATTTTTTAACAGTTATTATTAAAAAAGAACTTAATGTTTTGTTCTGGCTAATGGAACTGTCGACCCTTCGACTCTGCTCAGGATGACAATGCAATTAGTCTACGTTATCGTGTAGAAAAGAGTTATTGGTTCGTAATTCTGGTTTTTGCTCAGGCTCTTCTATAAGACTGGTCCTAGATATCTCCATCTCACTCGAGTGAGGCACATCTTCTAGATTCACTCCTTTACGCTTGTATGCAGGTACATTTTCTAGCTCTTCTACGCCATTTTCTTTTTTAGCCGTATCGTTCAACTCTTTCAAATACCTCATACGTTGTTTCATCTGCTCTACCTTTCGGTTAGCAGCTGCCGTCTCGTCTAAATCTCCATCTGCCAACTGATCGAAGATAGTTGTCTGCTTACGAGCCATTTCTTCTTCCGCTGTCAGCTCCTGATTTACATTCACCGCTCCTAGATCAAATTCTACCTCCTCGTTTACCTCAAAGTTAGTTTTGTACCTATTCTCAGCTCTATTAAATCCTGTAGCAATCACCGTCACAGTGATTCCATTCCCTAATTTATCATCATAGCAAAGACCACACTTGAGTGTAGCATCTCTACCCGCTTCATTTTGCAAGAACTCATTGATCTGTGCATACTCATCCATGGTGGCTTCTTCGTCACCATAGGAGATATTCACCAGTAGATTACTAGCACCTTGTATCTTATTGTCATCCAATAACGGAGAGTTTAGTGCTTGGTTGACTGCACGCATCGCACGATCATCTCCTTCACTAAGTCCCATTCCCATTATTGACACACCACTATCACTCATAGCAGTTTTCACATCTTCAAAATCCACATTGATACTTCCAGCTATCGTAATGATCTCTGCTATTCCTTTAGCGGCAGTAGTCAGCACATTATCGGCATATCCAAAAGCTTTGCTTATTGGTAAATTTCCGTAGATTTCTTTAATTCTATCATTGGATATCACCAATAGTGAATCTACGCTTTCACGTATTTCCTCTATACCGTGAAAAGCAGCATCACATCTTCTTCCTCCCTCAAAAATAAACGGAGTAGTAACGATACCTACGGTAAGTATACCCATATCTTTAGCTGCTTTGGCTATGACTGGAGCTGCTCCGGTACCTGTACCACCGCCCATACCAGCCGTGATGAATACCATCTGTGTATTCACTCCCAAAGACTCTATGATATCTTTTATATTTTCTTCAGCCGCCTTACGACCTACTTCTGGATTTGAGCCAGCTCCTCTACCTGCTGTAAGCGCATTTCCTATCTGTATCTTATTCGGGATAGGACTACTTTCTAATGCCTGTGCATCGGTATTACAGATGAAGAAATCTACACCTTCTATACCTTCACGGTACATATGGTTGACTGCGTTTCCGCCTCCGCCTCCTACTCCTATTACTTTAATGATAGAAGATTTGTCTTTTGGTAATTCTACTGTGAAACTCATAATGACTTTATCTATTTGTAATCAGCTACGTCTACTTCGTCCTTTAACCAATCTTTAATTCGATCAAATAACGCCGTTTTCTTTTTCTCCTCTTGATATTGTTCTCCACTAATGTTGATAGCTCCTCCTGAAGCACGCTCATCTGCTAAGCCTCTAAGCACTAGTCCAACACTGGTAGCGTAGATAGGGCTTTTCACCTCATCTACCATACCTTTAGCCAGATGTTCATTTGGATAGCCTATACGGGCGTCTAATCCAGTCACGAACTCTGCTAATTGTGCGATATGTTTTAGCTGAGAACCACCACCTGTCAGCACTATACCGCCAGCTAGTTTTTTCTCCATGTTGCTTGCTTTTATCTCATAATATACAAGCTCCATTATCTCTTCTATACGTGCCTGAATAATCTTACTCAAGTTCTTGATAGAAATCTCACGAGCCTCTCTACCGCGAATACCCGGTATACTTACAATCTCACTTTCACTTAATTCATTTGCCAAAGCACTACCGAATTTCACTTTCAGAAGTTCAGCATGGGCTTTCATCACATTACACCCTTCTTTGATATCTTCTGTAAT
>DNHN01000347.1 GCA_003485825.1 Bacteroidota bacterium
AAGTCGGTCTTGTAGCAGTATTTCACTTCGGTCATACGGCCCCTCATGTTGGAGTTCACCAAAGACCACTCGTGGGCCATTATCAGTTGATTGTTGTGCGAAAGCACCAAAGGAAAGTAGAATACAGAGGGTAAAGAGTACGTTTTTCATATGGTTAGATTTTAATGTGTAACGCCAAATGTAGCAGATTTAGTCTTAGACTACCCTGTCATTTGGTGTTAATCGTAATACTATACGCATAACTATCCAAGAGATCTTTTCCTCGGATTCTATATACAGTCTCTAGATTAGGGGTAAAATAGTGCAGTTTTATGACGCCTAAAAAATCATTATCGGGCAGATAAGAATCTACTATAGACTTGGTGTCTAGTCCCATATAACCTAGGGTGTTGAATAATCGTTCTAAGACTGCTTGTGTGCTATCCTCACTGCCTTCAGTATCTATTTCTGTGAGACAAATAAACGCTGCACAGTCATCGCACTTAAAATCTGTACTAAGCGCTATGGAATCTAGTGCGTATGTGCTGTGGATGGAATCAAAGACCATCGTTTCTAATCGGTAACCATTAAAATACCAGATGTCATCCTGCTGAGAGCCAAAGAAGATAGATACCAGGATTTCATCGTTTTTAGTAGAAAGAGGAGAACGGTCCTCACTTAGGTCTGTAGCAGTAATGCTAAGTAGTTGATGTGGTTGAAGGAGTTCTTTGCTGTTCTTTTGGAAAAGGGCACATGAGCTAATACTAAGGATGCATAGTAGACCAATGGCTGTATATAGAATGCCGTGTTTCATTGTGGTAAAGATATAGTTAAACGTAAAAGGGTCAATCACCTTTCGGTAAATGACCCCTTGTTGTTGTATTGGAGTTAAAGGCTATGACTTTTTCTTCCCTGAGCAGCAGCCTTTTTCAGAGCCACATGCCTTCACTTCTTTAGGCTTACAGCAGCTGTCTAATGCAGCTTGTCCAGTTTTGTCTGCAGCCATTTTATCTGTAGCGTAACCCAGCTTACTGATAGTTGTATGGATATCTGTAGCCGATACTTTTTTGTCGTTGTATCGTACGGTAAGCATCTTGGTCTCTGTGTCCCATTCTGCGAAAGAGATCCCTGGTATATCCAGAGCCGCCTCTATTTTTTCTTTGCACATTCCACATTCTCCTTTTACAAGAATGGTTTCTGTGATGGTCTTGGCATATACACCTACTGTGCATACCATTAATAGTGCTATTAGTGTTTTTTTCATGATTTAGTATTCTATTTAATATTATTTAAATGGATTGCTGTATTCTTCATTGGTAAGGAACTCCTCGTCTGTTAAAGTCTTCAAAAATGATACCAAAGCGGCTTTATGAGCTTCACTGAGGTAAACGGAATCTTTGAGCGCATGCAGATTTGGAGCATCGTTAGGATCTACTGCACTGGTTTCGGTCATATCACTGAGATAAAACTGTACGACTTCTTCTAGCGTAGAAAATCGTCCGTCGTGCATATAGGGTGCGGTTTTCTCTATATTGCGGAGCGTAGGAGTTTTAAACTTGTAGTTGTCCAGAGGGTTGCCATTGGCTCCTCCTCGCCCGAGATCGCCATTGTCAGATAGGCCGTTGCTCAAGTACTCTCTTCTAGAAAAAAGCCCGTTACCTGTCCCGTGGCAGTGGAAACAATCTGCACCAAAATTCTTGGGCTGATTTGGATTAGGCTCATTGTTTAGGGTAATAGCCTCAGAGTTGAAAATAGTCTGACCCGTTCTTTCCTGGGCTGTAAATTCTTCTAATCCCAGCTGTACTCGATCATACTTGCTATTACCAGATACTACACTGAGCATAAATTGCTCCAATGCTTTCCCCAGCAGTTCTTCGTCTACTTCCGTAGTATTGTAGGCTTTTTTAAATGCATCGGTGTACATCGGTGAGTTGTTTAATTTCACCAATACGTTACCTATAGTTTCGTCCATTTCTGTGGGATCTTCTATGGGTACGAGCGCTAGATGACGCAGTATATCTGATCGGCCATCCCAGAAAAATCCGTCTAAATGCCACATCAAATTTAGAATAGGCATAGAGTTTCTTTTCCCTAAGGTACCTCTTATTCCTGTACTAAAGGCAAGCTGGTTATCTGTGAAGGCATCAGCTTGATTATGACAACTGGCACAACTCTGCGTGCTGTCTGCACTTAGTATCGGGTCGTAAAAAAGCATACGCCCTAGCTGTACACCTTCTTTAGTGAGTGGATTATCACTGGGCACACGAGCAGGAGGGAGAATATTAGTCGGGTAATTTAGCGTATACGGAGTCGTGTTAAATGGAGTGTCTGGCACTTCATTAACTACATCCTTGCAGCTATAGATACCTGCAACTATAAATAGGTAGATAGCTACTTTTTTCATTTAGCTGAGACTTTAGTTAGTGTAAACACGTCTGCCATGTTCTGGATAAGCTTAGTGGTAGTTGGGTGGTCCACAGTGTGGGTACTTCGTCCATCAGTGACTAAGCTAAAGGTATTCGGATTAACAAATACTTCGGCTATATCGTAACCAAGTTCTACTTTAGAACCTGAGGTTCCGTGTGTGAAGTCCGTGGCAAAATTAAAGTCAATCTTATTTTGAACGCCCGCCAAGTGGAAGATGATGCTTTCACCTGCATCTACGTCCTTACCTTCTATTGCCGTAAATATATATCCGCCTACCCATCCCCAGTGTAGCGAATTACTCACTGCAGATAGTGGGTGGCCAGATGGATATTGATTTGGGTTACCGTGATTTATAGCAGAGTCTAGCCCTATGGAAAAACCAATAGAACTATAGTCACCAAAGGGCACGTCCATTAGGGTGAAGGTGGTCATACCTTTATGTGCTTCTATAAGTGCGTACTGACTGTCTAGTGCTATTTTATCTCCGTCTGATGTAGTTAAGTAAAAGCTTCCTAGCATGTATGCATACCTGCTAAAAGTAACTTTGTCATTATCTCCTACGATGTATTCAGTTCCTGCTGCAAACTCTTGGTCGCCCACAGTATGATTTATAGTGAAGGATATAGAATGATCGGGGTCATTTGGCTGCACCAGAGGTTTTTCCTCTTCACAAGCGGTAATCCCTAGCGTCAAAAGGCCAAGTAGGATGAAACTAATTTTCTTCATTTTCTTTTTTAATTTAGGTACATAAAAAGTGCCATTACTAACATAATTCCATCTTCTATGATGGTCACATAACTCATCGGCAGGTTAAAAACAGTTCCGAGACAGGCACACTGTATCTCAGACTTTTGCACTACCGATTTTATCACTCCCAGTAGACTAACAAACATAACTATAGCCGTGATAAGATGTGTTAGCTCATTGTCAGAATAGAGGAGATAGGCTATACCTAATCCCAATTCTATAAATGGAAACACATATCCATATCCCTTGGCCTTAGCAGCAATGAGGTCATAACTTTGATATGCCCTTGCAAACGCTGCTATGTCTAGCATTTTAAAGAACGAAAATACGAGGAAGAAGCCAGCCATAAAGTTGGCCATCCACGTTTTCATTAGGAACATTCCACTACCGTATTCTAGGAGTAATGTGGTACCTAACAAATATACTACGATTAGCACTAAAGGTTTGTAACTGCGGTTACTCTGTGTAGACGGAGCAGCCTGGTCAGATGTTGCATGTACAAAGTAGGGTCCTGCATTTTCTATGAGATTTTCTATGATATCCAGGTGCGGCAGCGGAGTGCCTCTGAGTATAGCTGTGCCTGTTTCTTTGTCTATGCTTACTTGTTTTATAGCAGAGTTACCGTAGAGTGCTTTTTCTATTTTGCTCACGCAACTCAGGCATGTTATTCCTGATATGTTAACCGTTGTTTCTTTCATTGTGTTGTGATTGCTCATTAAATTCTAAGTCTAAATCCACCGTAGATCATTCTACCAAAAATAGGTCCCCATACGAGTCCAGCATCAAAGTTTTGGTCAAACGGGTTAGCGGCTTCTTGGATCGGGTTCTCCTGACGAAAGTTCAATAAGTTCTCGCCACCTACATATACCTCAAA
>DNHN01000046.1 GCA_003485825.1 Bacteroidota bacterium
GGAGCTACTTTTTGGATGATTGTAGCTGGATTTCTTGGAATGGCATCGAAGTTCGTAGAATGTACGCTCGGTGTTAAGTACCGAGATATAGATGAAAATGGAGTGGTATATGGTGGTCCCATGTACTACCTCACCAAAGGGTTAAAGGCAAGAGGTTTTACGAAGCTAGGAAAAATTTTAGCAGTACTGTTTGCCATATTCGTGGTAGGTGGTTCTTTTGGAGGAGGTAATATGTTCCAGGTAAACCAAGCATTTCAGTTGGTACAGAATATAACGGGAGGTGATACTTCCATGCTTGCGGGAAATGGATGGCTATTTGGATTAGTGATGGCAGTACTGGTAGGTATTGTAATCATTGGAGGTATACAGAAGATTGCAAAGGTGACAGATAAAATTGTACCGTTTATGGTGGTAACCTATGTAGCTGCATCCATCTTCGTTTTAGTGGCGAAGTACGATATGATTGGCTGGGCATTCTCAGAAATTATCAATGGTGCTTTTAGTCCAGAAGGAGTAGCAGGAGGCGCAATTGGAGTGTTGGTGCAAGGTTTTAGACGAGCGGCATTTTCAAACGAGGCTGGAGTTGGATCGGCATCTATAGCTCACTCTGCAGTGAAGACCAAGTATGCAGCTTCTGAAGGTTTAGTAGCTCTGTTAGAGCCACTAATAGATACAGTTATCGTGTGTACTATGACTGCATTGGTGCTTATCATTACTGGAAATGTAAATGCGGATAATGCATCTCTAAATGATGCACAAGCTATTCTACTTACCTCCGGGGCATTTGAGTCCGTGATTTCTTGGTTCCCGTATGTATTAACTCTGGCAGTAGTATTGTTTGCATTTAGTACTATGATTTCTTGGTCCTATTATGGGTATCAAGGATGGGCATATTTATTTGGACGTTCTAAGAAAATGGAGTATGCGTATAAGTTAATCTTCTGTCTGTTTGTGATTGTCGGTTCAGCAGCTAGTTTAGGGTCTGTTATAGGATTCTCAGATGCAATGATATTCGCTATGATGGTGCCCAATATGGTTGGTCTAGTGATACTGGCCCCGAGAGTAAAGGAAGAGTTAAAAAGGTATTTAGAAGCTATCAAGACCAAGATATCATAACGTATGACATTTATATCCTTCATAGCCATTCTGCTGCAAGACGTTTCTCAAAAGTTACCGAACAGTGCTCCAGAAAGTACATTTAGTTTTTGGTTCATATCTCAGGTAGTTATTACCGCAGTTATCTTTATAGGAGTATACTACATTTTGAAACCCGTTTTAGGTAAGAATAAGGATAAGAAAGAAGAGAAGGAGTGATAGCCTTCTGCGTGAAGCAATTAACTCAGCTTCTATTGGGCCGTAACTTAGACTAATTGGTTATAACCGTGCGTTCCAGCCATATCCGCGATATACGCTTTAAGCAAGGATACTTTAGGAGTACTAGCGTTGAGGTTTTAACGTTCGTGAAACTAGGTGGCAAATAGAACGTTATTGTTCAAGATCGTTCGCATCCATCTTTTGCCATCACAGTGCAATTATTGTGCTTAGAGGACTCGTTTAGTCTATAGTACTTTCCAGATCTACTTCAGGCGTAACTGGATTAAATAGTCTATTCCGAAATGCTATGATAGTGAATACACCAATACTTATTGCAGCGTCTGCAATGTTAAAAACAGGTCTAAAAAACTGGAATCTTGAGCCACCCAAGTATGGTATCCATTCAGGCCAAAATGTATCTACCAATGGGAAGTAGAGCATATCCACGACCTTACCTTGAAAAAGTGGAGCATATCCACCGTTAGAAGGCATGAATTGGGCCACTTGATGATATGTGCTCTCACCGAAAAATCGGCCATAAAATACAGAATCAATAATGTTTCCTACTGCACCGGCTAAAATGAGAGCGACCAAGACTACCATCATAGTATGCGCTCTTTCTTTTATAAGTGATTTAATATAATAGATGATGACACCAGATGCGACTAACCGAAATACAGTAAGCACAATTTTACCCCAGACTCCACCCAAGGTTAGACCAAAAGCCATTCCTGGATTCTCAGTAAAGTTTAATTCAAACCACTTGCCTATCATCATCTCACTTTGACCAAGAGTATAGTTGGTCTTGATATAGAATTTCAACCATTGATCTAAAAAGATAACGATCCCTAAAGTGAGGATGACTAAAATAATCTGTGTTCTCTGCTTGGAGTCTTGCGTATTTTCCAATGTGCCTATTATTTGTATTGATTTTTTTTGGCTTCCATACTCTGTGTAGTATGTGGTACCGCTTTTAGTCTTTCTCTAGCGATTAATTGACCCGTCACTCTGCATATGCCGTAGGTTTTGTTCCCTATGCGCACCAATGCAGTTTCTAGGTTCTTAATATACTTCTGCTGACGTGCGGCTAATTGGCCTGCATTTTCTTTTTGCTGTGAAGCAGATCCATCATCTATAGATACGTACGCACTTGCCGTGTCATCCGTACCATTCTCATTTTCAGATCGTATTTGCTTTCTGAGGTAGTTATACTCTTCTTTTGCTGCTTCAAGTTTTTTGAGGATAATCTCTTTAAACTCTGCTAAGTCTGCATCGCTGTATCTCAATGATTCTGCCATATTATATTATTTAGAAAGTTCTATTTTTATTGTGTTCCCGTCTATATCTAGCACGTCCGTACCTGTTGGATTAGTTGTTTCCTCCAGTGAACTTGCTAATATTTCTCCGCAAATATATTCATTAAACGAGAGGATAGCTTTACTAGTGTAGGAGTGCTCCTCTATTTTTACTGTGATTTTATCCGTTACTTCAAAATCCTTGTCTTTTCTAAGATTTTGAATTTTATTCACTAATTCACGAGCTACTCCTTCTGTTTTTAATTCGTCAGAGATCTCTAGGTCTAAAGCTACAGTATAGTCATTATCGCTGATGATTTGCCACCCTGGGATGTCTGCAGTTTTAACTTCTATATCGTCTATACTAAGATCGTAGGTAGTACCATTGGCTTCTATGGCGATTGTTTCACCTTTTTCTAGTGTAGCTATTTGCTCATTGGTAAATGCAAAGATAGGAGCAGTGACCGCCTTCATGTCTTTTCCTACTTTGCTTCCTAGCACTTTAAAATTCGGTTTTGCCGATTTCTTAATGATACTAGAGTTACGGTCTATGATTTCTATCTCTTTGATATTCACCTCAGATTTGATGACATCTTGAACCTTCTGTAGATTGGTGGCAAAAGAGTCACTAAGTGCAGGTATCATAGCTTTACTGAGTGGTTGACGAACTTTGATGCCTTCTAGTTTTCGTATTCTTAAGATAAGAGAAGTAATGCGCTGAGAAATTTCTATCTGTGCTTCTAACTCCGTATCTATTAATGTCGTATCTGCCTTAGGAAAGTCCTGAAGGTGGATGGACTCGTTAGTGAATGTAAGGTCTCTATAGAGTTGGTCTGCATAGAAAGGACTAAAACTGCACATTAGTTTAGCCACAGTGGTAAGACAAGTATGAAGTGTTTGATAAGCAGCTGCTTTATCTTCACTCATCTCTCCTTTCCAGAAACGGCGGCGGTTTAATCTTACATACCAGTTGCTTAGGTCATCTATTACATAGCTTTGGATAGCACGAGTGGCTTTTGTAGGTTCATAGTCATCCATTGCTTCCTCTACTACTTTGGCGAGAGAGTTTAGCTTAGAAAGTATCCATCTATCTAGCTCTTGGCGCTCTTCCATTGGAACTATAGGGAAGTCATTGGTAAACGAGTCTATGTTCGCATATAGCGCATAAAATCCGTACGTATTATGTAGTGTACCGAAGAACTTTCGCTTGGTTTCATCTAGCCCTTCTAAATCAAACTTCAAGTTGTCCCAAGGAGCAGCATTGCTAAGCATATACCAGCGAATCACATCTGCAGAGTACTTGTCTACGGCCATAAATGGATCAATGGTGTTCCCAAGACGTTTGGACATTTTATTGCCATTCTTGTCCAATACAAGTCCATTAGCCATTACATTTTTGTAGGCTACCGAGTCATTTAGCATGACAGATATGGCGTGGAGGGTAAAGAACCATCCTCTGGTTTGATCTACACCTTCGGCTATAAAGTCTGCAGGATAATTTGTTCGATCTTCTACTTTGTCTTTGTTTTCAAAAGGATAGTGAAGTTGTGCGTAGGGCATGGCTCCAGAGTCAAACCATACATCGATAAGATCAGTCTCGCGCTTCATTGGTTTTCCATCTGGGGACACCAAAACTACGTCATCTATAAATGGACGGTGCAAGTCAAAGTCATCATCTATTGTATTGCTTGGCATAAAACCAGCCGCTACAGATTTTTCTACAGCTTCCTTCAGCTCACTGATAGAGCCAATGCAGATCTCTTGTTCTCCATCTTCTGTTCTCCACAGTGGGAGAGGAGTACCCCAGTAGCGACTTCTGCTCAGGTTCCAATCTACTAAGTTTTCCAACCAATTGCCAAAGCGACCTTCGCCAGTACTTGCTGGTTTCCAGTTGATGGTTTTATTGAGTTCTATGAGTCTATCCTTTACAGCGGTTGTTTTTATAAACCAACTCTCCATGGGATAGTAAAGTATAGGCTTGTCTGTACGCCAGCAGTGTGGATAGCTGTGCTCGTATTTCTCAATTTTA
>DNHN01000251.1 GCA_003485825.1 Bacteroidota bacterium
CAACGAACGCTTGTAACGTCGCTGCATTCCCCGTATTTGTTTCTTGATTAGCCTCTGCAGTTTTTGCTGGGTCAGCTGTAGCTTCTGCGCCTTCGGCCCCTTCCGCTTCGGAAGTAACTAATGCTGCTACATCTTCGGGAGACATTAAATCCCCTTCTTGATAATCTATTTTTTCTTCTACTGCCCCTTCAACTACTTCAGTACTACCTTCTGGTATCGTAGGTTCCTGTGTCTCTGCTGGAGCTTCTATGCCCGCGAATGCAGCTTCTGCCGCTTCGGGACTCATAATCTCGATGTTAATATCGTCTGCCATAATATTGAATTTGATACAAAGATATTACGTATTTTGCTTAGGAGGTAAGATAATCTTATGAATTCTCCGTTGCGGTATAGCGTTTACTTTGTATTGCTGGATGTTCTATTTGCTTTTGCAATCCGTTCTTGGGACTTAGTGGTTTTGTCTACCTTAAGTTGGTCGGATGCTAACTTCTTATCTGTCTCTCTAGATTTATGTGCACGTTCAAGATTCCCCTTAATAACATCAGCTTCCGCTTCTAGGCGGTCGTCAATACCGTTATTGTTGGTATCAATAAACTTATCAGCTGCAATTTTAAACGCCTCAAGTTCTTTGTCGTTTTTATGTTTGTTATTGTCGACTAGAATCTTAGCATCTATTTCACCTTTAATCTTAGCCTCTTGATTTGCTTTCTCCATCTCTTTCAGTTGTTTCTGTTCTGCAGAGATACGCTCAGCCGCTCTGTCGAGACGACGTTGTACATCCTGTAGACTACCAGACTTACGGATAGAGATAATGTCAGCAAAGCTGGCTTGTTGATTTTGAATCGCGGCTTGTGAAAGGCTTTTAATATCTTCCATTAATTCGAAGTCATCAGAAGCATTACTCATGTAAAGGTCGTACTCTGATTCTAAAAATTCGTCATAATTTAAGATAACCTCCATACCCATGTTGTCGAAGACATACTGAGCATGTTGTGGCCATTTCTTATATGAGTACTTACATACTTCTAGAAATTTAGTTAAGTAGCGTTTCTTGAAGAAACTGTGGGTTGCGAACCATTTTTCTGTAATGTGTGATGATTGTGTAATCGCCTGCTTAACATTACCCACTCGTTCGGAAGTGGCAATCTGTGCCTCACGCTGGTCATTTACTCCAGATAGTTTACCCATCATATACTCAATGTTCATTAGAACTTCAGTATACAATTTAATAGACTCAGAGTTACTAGCTCGCAGCTCTGTAGAAGTTAATTGATTAAATGTACCAGCTGCTAATCCTTGGCTAGGGCCAGTTAAGATTTCTGCAGATGGGTCAAGAGGCATAAGTTTTTTACGGAAGGCGTATTTTAACCATTCGTCTGGGTCCCAATCAGATGGAACCATGTTGATATTATATGCCAGTACGTTTCCATGATTTGTTGCAATCTCTTGTTGACGCGTCCACCATACTATATCGAACTGATAATCAAACGGCTTAAGAATGTCCATTAAAGAGAATGCCATACTTTGGTTAGTACTGTTGATACTTCCAATATAGTTAGGAGTACCTTCACTGATGTTAACTAAAGATTTTCCTACATAAGGAATAGGGCGTACATCAACATAAATATCTTCCCCAATCTTAGTACCTTCCCACCATTCATTTGGCCACATCTCTTTTACAAGCTGTTCCCCCTTGGTAGTATCAATCTTATAGGTGTCAGCAACTGTCTTAAACTGCTTATCACCGAATCTATCAATATAACTAATCATGAGTACTCTACGACGACTTCTCCAGTTTACTTTAACAACACGTACGTTCCCGTCTGTATCATAAGCGCCTGCGAAGACATTAGAGTATTTTGAATCTAAAAGAAGCAATCCTTCTGCAGCCATGGTCCCCACTTTGGGCATAGGAATGAAGCCAGGGTTTTCTTGATAATTTGTAGCTTTTGTTAATTGTCCCCCAGTCTCCAATTTGTCAACATCATCGCGGGATAATTGTTCGTAATACTTATCGATAATTTGTCCCACACCTAAATAACCATACTCGACAATCATCTCTGAATCCTCGATATGCATGGAATTAGCCCCACCAATGGTGAAGATTTGTAGTGGGTTACATTTTCTAGCAACAGCTTGGTTACCTTCTACCCCAGCAAACATCACACACTCCCCTGAGATTAACCAATCTTCGAAGGTTTGTGAGAACAATTCTGTCATGTTCTGCTTATAGTATTCTCGTTTAAGAATCTTGTTAGCAGTAATCTCTCTATGGTCTTGCCATTCATACTTAAGGTAATCCTGGAATTTAGCCATTTCAGATTCTATAAGTTCGTCTGGAAGGTCGTTGTCTTTGATGGTGTTATTCACCTTATCCATAAGGAGAGCCTTAAGCTGATTCTCCTTCTCACCGATACCCTCTTGGTCATTAGCGGAGATAAAGACTTTGAAATCGTCTTTACGTTTTCTTTCTTCCCCTACTAGTAGACGGATTTTATTGTTACCCATCCCTATATGTTGGAAGGTGTCCTTAAAATCGTCGATACCTAATTGGTGGGGGTCACATATTTTTTCTACATCACTGTGGTCAATAATACCAGAGTAGAGGTTATAGTTAACCTGTTTGTTACGCTGCGAGGAGCGGATAGAGTCACTTTGGTAGAACACAAGGTCACAGGCAACGTCTACGCATTTTTTCCACCATGCCTCAGTTTTTTGGGAGTCTGGAAGCTTTTG
>DNHN01000201.1 GCA_003485825.1 Bacteroidota bacterium
TGGAACGGTTTGCCGTGCTAAAGGGATATAGAGGGATGAAGATAGGCGAGCATTTATTGGCTCACTGTCTCGACGTAGTGAACGATGAGCCCTACGTATATTTACACGCACAGATTCAAGTAGTTGATTTTTATGCCAAGTATGGCTTTAAAAAAGAAGGCCCTCAATTTGAAGATGCAGGTATACAGCATTACAAAATGGTATTGGTAAGGGAGTAGTAATAGGATGGATTAAGCGGACAGTGTTTAAAGATAGTATCCCGAGCGATATTCATTCGCAGTACATAGAGGTTTATGCCGATTAGTATCTATTTTTGCCATTGAAATGAAGAAAATTCTGGTAACTGGAGGATTGGGATACATAGGCAGCCATACGGTAGTGGAGCTATTATCTGTTGGCTTTGATGTGGTAGTAATCGATAATCTAAACAACTCCAAGGAGGAAGTAAAGGCGCGTATCGAAGATATCGCAGGGAGAAATTTTGAGCTGTGCATAGGAGATGTGAATGATGCTGCTACACTAGAAGCTCTTTTTGTCAAGCATACCTTTGACGGAGTGATTCATTTTGCTGCTCATAAGGCAGTGGGAGAGTCTGTAGATAATCCAGTAATGTATTATCAGAACAATGTGTCAGGATTGATTTCCTTGTTAAGCACCATGGAAAAGCATAAGGTCTCTAATCTTATCTTTTCATCTAGCTGCACAGTATACGGTGCTGCTACTGATTTACCAGTTACAGAAAAGACACTGATACAAAAAGCAGAAAGTCCATATGGAACTACCAAGATCCTCGGAGAAGACATTATCAATGATTTTGCAAAACACAAAGAGTTTAAGTCTATTTTGTTGAGATATTTCAACCCTGTAGGAGCACATCCCAGCGCTAAGATAGGAGAGCTACCACTGGGTGTGCCGAATAATCTTGTTCCCTACATTACACAAACTGCGGCAGGTATACGTGAACAGCTTACCGTTTTTGGGGAGGATTATAATACGGAAGACGGAACGTGTATCCGTGATTATATACACGTAGTAGACTTAGCCAAAGCCCATGTAAAAGCGCTGACGTACTGCCAAGACATGAGTCATAATGTGGATGTATTTAATGTAGGTACGGGAAAAGGGAATACAGTACTCGAAGTGATTCGTGCGTTTGAAAAAGTCAATGGGGTAAAATTGAACTATAAAATAGGTCCACGAAGAGGCGGAGACATAGAGCAAATCTATGCAGATACGAGTAAGGTAAATGCTCTTCTTGGCTGGTCTGCGCAGTATGATATAGCAGATATGATGCAGCATGCTTGGGCGTGGCAGCAGGGACTACAGGACTAGGTTCTTAAACTAGTTCAACTTAATTAAATTTATATAATACTGGTAACCAGACAGTAATGTCTGTATTTTGGTGTGTTCTGTTTTTCATAAATCGGATGACTAATCAAATTCAGTTTGATAGAATTTTCATAATTTTAAAAATAATTAAGCCCTGTGAAATCCAACCTAACATTTCTGTCGTATAAGAGGATACAACAAGAAAAACACAGAAATGAAAAACACGTACAAATCAATTATGACAGCAGCACTATTTTTAGTGTCTGCTCTCCCTGCATTAGCTGGTCATCTGGGCTCAGAACTACTGGTTACTGCAAAACTTACTGGCGACCAGGAGGTGCCAGCGGTAAACACAAGTGCCGTAGGACTTGCGAGTTTCACGATATCAGACCATCGAGATAGCGTAAACTACAACATCGTAGTAAACGGGCTCTCAGGAGCCATCACCAGTGTTCACATACACGATGCTGTAGCAGGTATCAATGGCGGAGTAGTAGTGAATCTCACTGGGAATATCCGAGGTAACCAAATCATTGGGACCTTGGCTGCGTCTGAAGTATCTGCTTCATTTATGGCGGGCTTACTTACAGAAAAATACTACGTAAACATACATACTGCTGATAATCCAGGCGGAGAGATTAGAGGTCAACTGAAACTAGAATCAGATCTTGGTTTATACGCTTCGTTAGACACTGCACAGCAAAATCACTCAGTAGCCAATAAGGCGAGTGGATCAGCTATTTTTGATATTAGCCACGATGGTAAAACACTGAGCTACTGCGTAGTGACAGATAGTCTAAGTGGTAACATTACTGCAGCTCACTTGCACAATGGTGCTTTTGGAGTATCAGGTGGTGTAGCACTAAATCTGGCTGCTGGTATAAGCGGCACTACACTAGAAGGTACTATAGATATCAGTACACTCTCAACGCTAGTCGCTAGTATGCTAAGCAAAGACATTTACCTAAATGTACATACTAGTGCTAATCCAAACGGAGAAATCAGAGGCCAACTCTACAGAACGGCAAGAGAAGGATATGCATACAATCTTACAGGTTCGTAAGAAGTGCCTGCTTCACTTACCAATGGGTATGGCGTAGGTATAGTTTCTATAGACAGAAATTAATCAAATGCACACTACATGATCGTAGTAGATAATCTTTCTGGCCCACTTACTGGTGCACATTTTCACAATGCAAGTGCTGGTAGCAATGGCGGTGTAGTCTTTAACTTGACTCCATCTTTCAATGCAGTAAATAACTATGACGGAGCTTTTGGATACTGGAACGCAAACAGCACGACTGCTTTTGCTACATCGAATTCAGTGCAGTTCAGAAATGAAGAAATATACATCAATATTCACACGCAAGCGTATGCAGGCGGAGAGTTACGAGGTAATACGAACAGAGGTTTTACTGACTTTGCTTTTGAAGAGATAGACAATGGAAAAATCCCTAAAGATATTACGTATGGCGGAGGTCTACTGTATACGGCTAGAATGACTGGAGTTCAAGAAGTACCAGCAGCTACTGCGGATGCATCTGGAGTTATCGGAGTGCTTGTAAGTGCAGATGGGACTTCACTTACTTTAAACGCTACATTCGCTGATCTAGGTTCTAAATTTACAGGAGCGCACATACACGAAGGTGCTGCGGGTAGCAATGGTAGTTTAGTAGTGAATCTCACTGCAATATTCGTGGTGACCAAATCATTGGAACCTTGGCTGCGTCTGAAGTATCTGCTTCATTTATGGCCAATCCGCTGAAATAGCTTGCCTCTACCAAATATAGGGAATCAACCTCTTCTTGGTCACTTTTTTAAAGTCAGCGTATTCAGCGTGCTTTTTAATAAGCTGTCTTTCTTCAAAGACGATTTTTACGATCAACGTAAACACCAAGATGCCATAAATAATCCAACTGAACCAGCCATCTGCTCGTAGAGCTACAGGTAAGAAGAATAATAGCAATGCGGTGTACATGGGATGGCGAACATACTTGTACGCTCCGTTGGCAGAGATACTGCTATCTTCGTTGGGGGTGGGATACACGGACCAGTTATTATCGCCTACGCTACGCACAGCCCAGATGCCTAGACCTGCTCCAGCTAGTTGTAGGATAAAAAACCAATCAATAGCCAAAATGTGTCCAAAGTAGGAGAGGATGGCGATGCAGATAAATTGCGATAGGACAAAGAGATGCTTCACTTGCACAAAAATACAGGTTCACGGTTCAAACGCACTTACAAACTTATCGGATACGTCCCCAAAAGACGAGTTTCCCAGTGCTGTTAGGGTTTGCCTTTTTTTGATCAGTGCAGGTAAAATCATATATTTCTAGTAGAGACCCAACCATTTGAGAAGCATTTTCGTATATGACAGTATATTTACCACAATTATGAAATTAAGATTATTACTCTTTACAGGATTTTTAGCTCTCTTTGGTCATTTCGTTCAAGCCCAATGTTCGGCAGCGGGATACATTTCCCAGAGCGGAGGAACTACCACTTTTTATGATTCGTCAACCAGTGCAAATGGCCATGTGGCCTATTGGTCCTTTGGAGATGGGAGCAGCGTTGGGTATGGGGCTCAAGTTTCTCATACCTACAGGGCAAATGGAGGATATACGGCTTGTTTATATATCTATGACAGCATTGCTAATTGCAGAGACACTACCTGTTTTACGGTGATTGTAACTTCAGTGAATAATTGCAATGCAACTATTACTTATACGGTAGATTCTACAAACTCTTTGCAGTATTATTTTACGGGGAGTAATCCAGTAGCAGGAGGCTCAGCTTCGATTACTGTTTGGGATTTTGGTTCGAATGACACGACCTACAATAGTCAGAATGCTGCGCACCTATTCCCCAGCGCAGGCAGTTATCGGGTATATTACACACTATACGATAGTACTGGACAATTTTGTGACTCGGTAGAGTATACACTGACAGTAGGAGGAGGAAGTGCTGCTGCGTGTGACGCCTTTTTCGTGGTCTCTGTTTCAGGAAATACCGTAAACTTTCACGACTCGACTACCAACAGCAATATCATAGAATGGTCTTTTGGAGATAGTAGCTACGCATACACCAGTAACCCTACGCATACCTATGCGAGTGCCGGAACGTATAGAGCCTATCTATATATCTACAGTGTAGACTCCGTTGGAGATACTCTATTGTGTGATTCTTTTAGTAGAAGTATAACGATAAATGCGACGTCTAACTGCACAGCTAGTTTTAGTGCCCATGTAGATTCTATCAATATGAGTGCGAGCTCATTCCCCGTTGACTTTACCAATAGATCTACAGGAGCAAACTACCTTTGGAATTTTGGGGACGGGAATACGGACACAAGCCAGAACCCAACACATATATACACTTCTTCAGGCACGTATACGGTATGCCTCTATGTGATCTCTACTTACGATAGCCTGGGTCTTCCAGTGATTTGCGATAGTACTTGTACTTCTGTGACAGTAGGAGGGTACACAGCGCCTTGTCAAGCAGGTTACTACCTAGGTATAGACACTGCGAACCGTTACAATTTGTATATTATCAATAACAGTACTGGTACTATTTCTACCACTAACTACTCTTGGAGTTTTGGGGATGGGACTACTTCAACTGCTCAGTATCCTACACATCAGTACAGTACTTTTGGGCTGTATAATTTATGCTTAACAATCTCTGATTCGGCTGCTGGATGCTC
>DNHN01000355.1 GCA_003485825.1 Bacteroidota bacterium
ACCTACTTAGCAAACGAGGTAGATAGAGAACTTATAGATACTGCACAGACCATAGTGGCTAAACCCAGAACCTATGCTATTCGAGTAGCCTACGCTATACTATGAGGATATACACCTACATATCGCTACTATTCTTACTCTCAGCGTGTTTTGAGCCAGATGAAATGCTGCCAAAAAGCAAGATTAATACAACAACAGTACGCTTGAATACCTCAAAAAACCAAGCGGCCTATCTGAGCCTTAGTGAACTCAGTAGGTCTTATGACAGTACGGGTAGTGACTGGCACCTGAGGTTTGAAAATGAAACCAATGGTTGGGGGATATTTTTAAATACCCTCAGCAGGGTAGCCATCCACAATACCAAGAGCACCTACTTTGATAGCGTAAATGAATACTATGATGTGCAGCAAGTAGAATGGCAGTTTGATATATCAACTAGTGACGGCTTCACCCCCGCCATAGGAGAGTGGGGAGACTTTAGTTTTACTAATCCTAAATCCTTCAAAAATGTTTATCTAGTCTCATGGCCAGGAGAACTCTCTAGGCAAGTTTATAAGCTTCAAATACTTGATGCTAAAAACGGTTCGTATCATTTCAGGTACGGAACTTTAGACGGCTCTTTAGATAAGACGATTTGGCTACCAAAAGACGAACAATACCGTTTTGGATATTTTTCTTTTAAAAGCAATGAAATATCTAAAGCGATAGAGCCCAAGAAAAGTAGGTGGGACGTATGCTTCACCTTCCTGTCAGACTCACTATCCAAACGTGAGAATCTGCCGTATCTGCCTACACTAGAAGCTGAAATAGGGCTGTATCAAGGAATACTGCTCAATGAACAACTAAATCAAGTCGCAATCGATACGCTCGTGAGTCTCGAAGATACAGATTTCTTCTATGCAAAAAACCTCCCCTATAACAAACAGAAGGAGCTCTACAGCCTGTTTTATACTTTCAATAAAGACTCCAGAAAAATAGAAGTAAATACCAAGCTTATTTTATACTTGACCGATGGCAGCAGATATTTTGCGATTAGAGCATCTAACTTTACACAATCTCAGAATGGCACATTCATCACAGAGCTAAATGTAAAACAGCTTTAACTAAGGGTAAACTCCGCTTTATTAAACGTACCCGAACTCATAAGTAGTATATTGTCTCCAGCTACGAATGATGTATTTACTATGCTTTCTAGCACTTGCATGTCATTGATTATTTCTACATCCCCAAAGCATTCTTTCACATATTCAGCGTCCAAATACTCCATCTTTTTATGGGCAAAAACAGCATCATTGTAAAACACGATTCTTCTGTCTGCTGAAGACATGGCGTCCCTATAAAGTGGCAAAAAATCCTTTGTGAGACTACTAAACGTATGAAGCTCAAAGACTGCTAAAACATTACCTTCATAGGTTTCTGCTACGGCTTTAGTAGTCGCCTCAAGTTTACTAGGGGAGTGAGCAAAATCTCTAAAAACCACCTGATTCGGTAGATCTACTATTTTTTCCATTCTCCTACCCGCACCTGTAAAATCCGCTATCGCTTCTAAAAATCCTTTTGGGGAGATTCCTAAGTGACTGCATATAAGCAATGCAGCCTGCATATTTTGAAGATTATGCTTCCCGACCAATAAAGTTTCGTATGAATTTCCATCAAGGTCTATGACCGCTCCATCCCTACTATTCGTAAATACCGGTGTGTCGTAAGCCTCATTCAGTACATCTGTCTCACTGCTCAATTTAGCTAATTCAACATCCCCTTTATACCAATAATATTTTGCGCCAGCAGAGTGAGTAGCTATATACTGTCTAAAAGTATCTATATACAAATCAAAAGTGGGGAATACATTGATATGGTCATACGCTATTCCTGTAATGATAGAATAATGCGGATTGTACCACAAGAACTTAGACCTAAGATCAAGCGGTGAAGTAAGGTATTCGTCACCCTCAATAATAATAAGTGGAGCATCAGAGATTTTCACTGACAGGTCAAACCCATCAATAGAGCTTCCAACTAAATAGTCAAACTCCAACCCATTCTTGCGAAGCACATGCATTATCATAGCCGTAGTACTCGTCTTACCGTGACTACCCGCGACTACTACCCTTGTTTTATCCTTGGATTCTGCAGCTATAAATTCGGGGAAGGACATTACTTTCAAGCCAAGTCGTACCGCCTCTAAAAGTTCAATATTGTCCTTGCGGGCATGCATACCCAAAATCACAAAATCGATATCAGCGGTAATCCTAGTAGCATCCCATCCGATATAGGTCTCTAAGGCTGCTTTCTCCAGATTTGTCTTAGCTGGATCATATATAGCATCATCGCTACCTGTGACTTTATACCCTTTTTGTTTCAAGGCAATTGCTAAATTATGCATTATGGCACCACCTACAGCTATTAAATGAACTCGTTTCAATACTCTTTTACTTTAAATGTTCGTTATACGAAGGTAAATACTGAGAACATGAAAAAAATTCTATTTGTGGGGATACTATTACTAGCTGGCTTATTTAGTTTACAATATAGTTTATTAGGGAACCGTAGTTCTCTTACTATGGAGGTAAATAATAAGGAAAAGTTAATCTCTCACCAACCCAAAACATGTGCTACTTTTCACCGCAGTGACACGATTATCATCATCCGACTGTAAGCAATATAAACGCATAGATTAAGCGACTAATCCACCGAGCAGAATATGGGTGAAGTACTCCACTATCTCTACTCCCTTTTTCTATTATCTTCGCACTGTGATATCGATCATACTACCTATCTATAACGAGGAACAGGGACTAGTAAAGTTTACTCAAAACCTACAGGGGGCTATCCAAGATATCCCACATGATTTTGAAATCATCTTTGTTAATGATGGGAGTAAAGACAATTCTCTTCTTGTCATATTAGAGCTTTGCAGTAAAAACCCAACGTACAAATACATTAATCTTAGCAGGAATTTTGGTCATCAGATAGCTGTGACTGCAGGTATCGAGCATGCCAAAGGAGACTACATCATCCTAATGGACAGCGATGGTCAAGACCCTCCCGAAGTTATTCATAGATTAATAGAAAAAGCAGAAGAAGGTTATGATGTAGCTTACGCTCAACGCATTAAGCGAAAAAATGAATCATGGTTAAAAAAAGTGACTGCTTCTGTTTTTTATAAACTCTTAAATAAAATAACTTCTGTAGACATACCCGTAGACACCGGAGATTTTAGGATACTCAACAGAAAAGTAGCAGATGCCCTTATCCGAATGCCTGAAAAGCAACGATACCTGCGAGGACAAATTGCTTGGTTAGGCTTTAAACAAGTTTCGGTAAGTTACGAAAGAGAGGGAAGGTATGCTGGAGAAACAGGTTATACCTATAAAAAAATGGTTAGCCTAGCCTTAGATGCTATCACCTCATTTTCTAATTTCCCTCTTCGCTTAGCTACTATCTCTGGTTTCGTATGTGCATTTATTGGTCTTCTGCTCATAATATACACCCTATATGCTAAGTTTATCCTAAAAATATATGAACCAGGCTGGCCTTCGCTAATGATTACAATTGTATTCTTGGGGGGCATACAGCTACTCGGAATAGGTATGATAGGCGAGTACATCAGTCGTATAAATGACAATGTAAAAAATCGTCCACTTTACCTCATATCAGATACGAATATAGAAAATGCATAACATAGAGCCATTTTACTTATGGAGGGACATCTACAGTTCTGATCAGGATCCCAATGCATTAAATTTTGAGAATGAATACTCAGAATTCCATTATACCAATAAAGTATACAATTACCTACTTCACCCACAATGGGACAACTTTGGAAGTGACACCCTTTTTTATAAATTATTGTATGTTGATTATGAAGAAGCTTTTTGCGTCATTGAGCTCATAGGCGAATGGAACGACACTATTAACAATGATATTATGCTCCTTAAGACTGAGCTAATAGATCACTTGATAGACTGCGGGATAGATAACTTTATGATAATTATGGAAAATGTGCTTAATTTTCATTCTTCAGAAGACGACTATTACCATGAGTGGAAAGATGACATAGACGGTAACATCTATTTCATAAATGCCTTGCCTCACGTCTTGGATGAGATGGATAGCATTAATTTAAAGCTTGCAGTATCCTACGGCGATAGACTAAACGACATAAATTGGAGAAGCACTAAGCCAGATCTATTACTAGACCTTTTAGAAACAAGGTATCTGGATATTTAACATCTTTTTTCTTTACCCTTCTACCGGTCACGTGTATATTGCTCCATTTTTAGCACGGCGATATTTACGTGAAAGTTAGCAACGACATAAACTACAAGTTAATCTTTAGTATATATGAGCACTACCATTTAGGTGTTCTCATACAGCCTTATGTCGTCGCCTATACCTCTCTCGACACGCTGTCACTCACCTATCAGAAAGTCTTCTCTGGAAATGCTTCATACTATACAAAACTCACTGAGGAAGAGCTTGCACAAATAGCCACTTTAGATACTATTATGGAGGAACATATCGTGCGTAAGTTCTCTCCAAAACAGCGTATCCGGCCAAAAGAATATTTTCAAAAGTATTTTGATAAGGCTCAACACAAGGCCGAAATCCGACCCTATATAGAGAAGCAGCTCCAATCCCTTTTTGCCATACTTCCTGTCTCTAGTAAGAGTCTATACTTAGCAGATGATATAAATCCCGCTCACCGCAGAATCAAAATAAATGAAGACTTCACCAAAGTGCTTTTTCACTTTAGAAGAAATGAAAATGGGACCGCTTATTTTATCACCATAAAATATGGAGATGAGCGCATCCCATTTATGAAACAAGGTGGACTCCTAATCACCAGTAAGCCTGCTCGACTAATGGTACATGGACGTTTGCACTCGTTTTATGATTTTGTGGATGGTAGTAAGCTGGGTGTATTCCTAAACAAAAAACATGTATATGTACAGCCGGAGAATGAGCACGCTTATTACTCTAAGTTTGTAAAACCGCTACTAGAAACTGCTCCCGTATTCGCCCAAGGTTTTGAAATCAATACCGTAAAAGAGGCCGCAGCTCCTAAAATCAGCTTAGTCCATACTGCTGCCGGATACCAGTTTAAGCTCGGAATAGTCTATGATCACGTAGAGTTCTCTTTTCACCAAGACAAGTTGTTTCATGTAGACCTGCATTGGAACGGGAAGGAACCCGTATTTACAAAGTATAAACGATCACAGATATGGGAAGCCAATCGAGTAAATGCACTGAAAAATCTTGGATTACATCCTACAAATGGGTCATACTTTAGATTGGAAGACCGCTCCCTACTATCCGCTATTACATGGCTCAGGG
>DNHN01000067.1 GCA_003485825.1 Bacteroidota bacterium
AAACTCTATGCACAAGTCAAGTTTAAAATTAATCATAGAAGTCTGCTGCTCTTGTACACCAATTTTGAAGATATGAACGCTATGAAACGACAACTACCCTACCTTAAAGGGCTCGCCAAAAACAATGTCTTAGTGGTCATTTTCTTTCAAAATAGCGAAATAGAAGAAGTAATACACTCCCCGAGTGAACATCAGATGGACTACTACTATAAATCAGTATCGGAAAAACTGTCATATCAAAAGAAACAGATGGTAAAAGAACTCAATAAACATGGAATACAATCTGTATTAACTGACCCTCAGAGACTTACTGTAGATTCTATCAATAAGTATCTTGAGATTAAGGCCAGAGGAATTCTTTAATGCTCACTTTTTAGTCTAGGCTCGGCCATCCCTTGATGAGTGTAGAAGTCATTGAGCACTTTCTGAAGCTCCATGTGCCTGAAGTCATCTATCAGGTTTCTACTTCGAAGCACTTTAAGGTCTTGTGCCTGCTGATCTACAATCTGTGTGGCTGTATTCTGTGCATTGATAAGTCGATCTATTTCATCATCGGGCAAAAACTGAGGAAGCTCTTCTTTCGTCACATAGTCCTCAAAAAGTCCCACACCGAATCCCTTCATCGTCTTTTCCGTTTGCCGCTGCATCATTCCTCCTTGCCGTATATGTTCCCACGGCGTAGATATTAGAAGTTGACTTCTCAACGAATACAACCACCCTATATGTCTATAAATTTTTTTATGTAATTCTCGTAACTCTACCTCACTAATGTCCTTCTCACTAAACTGGTTACTCACGTATCCTTTCACGTTAGAGCCCCACATCCTACTGCTATTGACGATGGCTCCCCAGATTTTTCTAGCCTTCCAAAGTCTGTCGTAGGATGAATTGTTTTTAAATCCAACATAAAAGGCTACAGCAGTACCTACTAAACTCACTGGTAGCCAAGGCACCTTAAACGCCTCTATCTTATAATAATGTAATGTTTCTATAAACGAGGGCACCACTATGGTCCATAGTGTCAGCCAAATCAAATGACCTCCACTGAATCTCATTACCTCCTTAAATCCAAAATTCTTTTTTACAAACATTACGAATACAAAGATATGAGTAGACTCCTTCCATAAATCCTGAGTTTAATTATTATTTTAGATCCCGCATTCTCTACAAATAATAAATAGTTCCTGTATCACAATAACAGACTAATAATTTCGTTTAAAAAATTATTAAGTAGCGAAAACAGCCTAATCTAGTATATATGTATGAAGTTAAAAATAGTACACTTCCGTATAGCATAAAGTGGCATACTCGCGACTTAAATATTTTAACAAAAAACAGTCAAATAAAATTCAAAGACTGTGTCACTTTTTTTTGACAAACAAGTCATCAAACTCGATGCTAGTATTGTCTGTATTTTAATTAGAACAAGACATATAAGCAGTGAGTAAAACCTACCGTAAAGAAATTTTCAATGCAATGATGGAGCACGGAAAAAGTGAATCATTGGAAAAAATCGATTTTGAATGGCTTGCGAAAAAAGCGAACATCCCGGTATATAGAGTTAAACAAGAATTTAAAGACCTGGACGACTTCTATTATAATCTTTCCATTGAGTATTGGAAAACTCATGAGGTTAAATCAAAGAAAATAGCACAAGTCAAAGGTGCTTATGCACTGGAAACTTTGATAAGACATGACCTCAATAGTCTCTACTTTTATTTACGAGACACTCCACTTATCAATCAGCAGCACCCGGTAAAAAGTGCGGCTATCATTGCCGAAGAATACTTCCATAACCGTATGGCCTCATACTATTTTGACATCTTACGATTTAACACTGAATTATTGCCAAAAAATAATATAGACATTCGGATTTATTCAAACTTCATTGTTCACAGTCTCTTTTTTATAGGTATGTACCCAGAAAAACTCCAGGTCCTAGACGAAAATGAGCTAAAGTTTAAAACACGAAACCTAATTAACAGCCTATTTAACTTAACATCTAAAGCCGAGACCATTGGATAAAAAAACCACAATTTACAACGCAGCACTTCAGCTTATTAGGGATCAAAAGGTGGAAGAGCTTACGATTGAGTTATTGAGTCAAAGCTCGGGACTTTCTGAAGAAGAAATCTTAGCTACTTCTGGTGATATAGCCTCTACGTTAGACATGGTCATAGCGATGAGATGGGAACTACACTACCAGCAATCGCAACATATTCTTCAAAATCCCCATCCACTTCAAAATCTATTAGCACACGATACGGCTATTATCAACAACATTAATAACTTCATATTAGCAGTAGGGTCCAAGGCTACTCTTGGGCGTACAGCTTGTCAAGTACTAACCCAAGCCAAACTCGAAATGCCTAAGTACTATCAGAAAATATTAGACTCTAAGCAGTATCTGCTTCCAGAAACCATACAAGATTCAGAGTTATATTCTCAATTTATTACCCATAGTATGTTTTTTTTAACAACGAAAAACTTAACTAATGTCCTACACGCTGAAACGACTGAATCTGAAGTAACACAACAAATTATAGAAAGCCTATTCCCAAAGGCAGTTTTAGATTATTAACACAAATATTCACTTCGGATGAATCTGGAGTGCCTCGCGGGCCCATTGCGATGTGCTTCCTAGCAGTCCATCGATATCACGGCCAAAGTATCTACTCGGCATACAATGCGCACCTGCTTCGGCAAAAGCTACTTTACGCTTTTGCTCAGTACCTAGCTGATCATACATGTTTAGGATATGAGGCACTGAAACCACCTGATCCTGGTCCTCTTCATTTTTATAGTAATACCCTATAAATGTAGGCACTTTGATTTTTTCAAAAGTCTCCTTGCGCATCGTTGCTTCCAGCAGTCGTTGCATTTCTATTGCAGCTTCTAAACGATACTTCAAGTGCCAGAAGTTCTCTGCTCCTGCCGGTGCTTCCCAGAGGTTATAGTTCCCACCTTTGGCAAATCGAGCTATCTGAAGTCCCCAAGGACCAGTGAGTAGAGACGCCCTCTTGTCAAAGACACGAATATTTGGCGAGTAACAAATAAGGCTGTGTAATCGGTTCGTAGAATCCGACGCCAAAAATAGCGCTGCAGTACACCCCGTACTCGTAGCCATAATAATAACGCTGTCCCCCATTAGCCTAGCGAGTCTAAGCGCATTCTTAGCTGAACTAATAAATCCAGTGGCGGTAAAGCCTAACATAGGTTCTTCCTCCACGAGTCCGTGCCCCTGAAGCAGCGGTGCGTACATATTCATCCCGTATTTTTTAGCAAACTCTTGGTGAAGGGGAGCCCCTTCCTCCGGGCTTGCAGAAAAACCGTGCAAGTACAAGAGAACGTATTTAGTTTTTTTACCCGCGCTATCTGCCCAATAGATTTTTGACTGATTACCCTCACGAATCGACAAAGTGCTTTCTCTTTCAGTTACGGACTCTTCCACATAGCTCGGATTGAACGCCGTACGGTCCCTTAGTAGATTAGCCGCAGCATCTAGTATCAGAGGTTCGGGCTTAGGTCCTAGGAAATATCCTGCCACCAAGACTACTACTGCTATCTTTATCGCATTCATTGCTTTTTTCATTGGGTCTATATTAGTTTTTTTTATGGATTCTACCAAAATGGCTGTACTCTATAGAATAATTGTTATTTTCGATTTTCGGAAAACATTCACAAATGAGAATAAAAAGGCACAAAACATTTTATCTATTTCTAATAATTTCAATGGCCGCAACCTACTCTTCAAGTGCACAGACACTTACGGGGAAGGTTCAAAATAAGGATGGCGACGCGCTCATAGGCGCATACATAACTGCTCCTGCAGAAAAAGGGATAGGCACCATTACAGATGAAGATGGAGCATTTGCGATAAAAGTCCCTCGCCTACCGATTACTCTACTCATATCTTACTTGGGCTATGAGGACCAAGAAGTACAGGTAACCTCAACCGCAAATAAAATAAAAGTGACCATGCGAGAAGGCTCAGAAAACGTACTCACGGGTGCTGTAGTAAAAGCCAGCAGGGTGACTGAGAAACAAAAAGAAGCGCCCCTCACTGTGGAGTCCATAGGTATAGAAGCTATAAAAGATGCTCCTGCGGCTTCATTTTATGAGAGCCTCGGTAATCTAAAGGGAGTGGATGTCACAGCAGCTAGTCTTGGATTTAGAGTGGTAAACACCCGTGGATTTAACAGCACGAGTCCTGTACGATCACTGCAACTCATAGATGGTGTAGATAACCAAAGTCCTGGACTGAACTTTGCCTTGGGGAACTTCCTAGGTGCAAGTGATCTAGATATCCGAAGAGTCAATGTGATAGCCGGAGCAAGTAGTGCATTCTACGGACCCAATGCTTTCAATGGCGTCATCTCAATGGAAACCAAAGAATCCTATGACTTCCCTGGTATTCTTAGTGAAGTAAAAGTAGGTGAGCGAGACCTAAAACAAGTCGCTGTAAGATATGCTGATTATTTTACCAATGATAAAGGACGCAAGACTTTTGGGTACAAAGTGAATGCATTTTATATGCAAGCGTACGAC
>DNHN01000361.1 GCA_003485825.1 Bacteroidota bacterium
GAAATGTAGGTCAGCTGCTTCAGGATAACCGCAGGAACAGTTTGTATCATGCGTTGGTAGTTAGAGATTTTCCCAAAAGACTGGGTTATATACCTGCAGCTGGCGAGCGGTATGTGGTCCATAGAATAGGGAACCATATAAAAGGCACACGATTCATAGATTCCAATAACCATATCACTGCTAAGCTCAATGAGATGTTTACTGAAATGGGAAAAGACATTGAAGGGGTGTATTATGGTAGGTACGATCTCAAGGTGCTGAGCTACGAAGCTTTAGAAGCTGGAGTGGATATCAAAATATTTGAACTCAATGGTGTCAGTTCTGAACCTGGTCATATTTATGACCAGAGTAATGTGTTTAAAGCGTACTACGGTATTGCAGAACATTGGCTACGCCTCATAGAAATTTCACATCAGAACATAAAAAAAGGGTGAAAACCACCCCTTTATCTGTTTTTTTTAAGCGAGTTATAGCTCACTTCTTTACGTAATAACTTAAGTACGATTAATATTAGCTGTCGTACTTGCTGAAGTCTATCTTACTCATGAACTTTTTCTCTAGTTTGGTCCATGTTTCTGGGCCTCTCCAGTGTCCTCTACCATAAGCAAAGCGGGTCTTTTCCCAGCTGCCATACTTATTGTGCAGACTCTTTAGGTAATAGATTCCCACTTTAAGGTAGTTTCTACGCGTTTTACCGCCTTCTAGTTCTAATTTGTTGTACCAGTACCAGAAAGTAGCGTCGATTACCTGAAGGTCTCCGTGATCCGATCCTCCGTTCGTGTTGGAGATGTATCTCCAGCCACTTTCGTTATTGCCTATTTCTTTAACAAGCTCAAACGGTACACCAGCTTCTTGGCAAATGGAGTCTGCTACTTCGAATACTGATTTTGATTTCACCACACTAGGTGCTTCTTTTTTTACCTCTACTGCAGTAGCTGCTACTACAGATTCATTCTTCTTGACGTTTTGTCTGTTCACAAAACTGGAAGCAACTAGGGCAATAACCACTAGTGTACTTAAGATAATGTGCTTACTCAAATGTTTCATAAGAATTATTTCAATTTATTTTTTACGATAAGGCTGTATCAGTTATTTTTTTATATATTTGAAGGTCGCCTTATTACGTATTGTACTGCAAAGGTAATACCAAAATATTTCGGGAGTGGCTATTGGGTTACCCACAATCTGTTCTGTATTCTAGAAAATGCTCCAATTCGACTACAAATCAGCGATTTGTCTGGTCTGATAAGCACTTAAAATTCTTTTCTGTGACTATTTTTTGACAAGTTACAATGGGTAAATGCTGTAAAATTGGCTCTTAATTGAACTCGTTGTTGTCCCTAAATGGGATATAGGACAGTTGAATGAAATAGTCAAATCACACTGTTATTCTTCCTTACATGTTAGGGTATTATCCTAGTCAAAACACCATGAATTAGATAAGGGGGTACTACGAAGCTTAGTTAATGTATATGTAGTTTAGGACGAACCAACACCTCGGGTTGAAAATATCACCTAAACCTAAAAGCCCTCTTGTATTCTCTGAATACAAGAGGGCTTTACGTATGATTTTAATAAGGAAATTAAATTTCCATTCCTCTAGCACTTAAGTATCGTTCAGCATCTAGTGCAGCCATACAGCCTGTACCCGCAGCAGTTACCGCTTGTCTGTAGGTGAAGTCTTGAGCATCTCCACTTACAAATACCCCTGGGATATCTGTTTTGGTGCTGTCGGGGTGTGTAATTATGTACCCAGCATCATTCATTTTGAGATATTCTTTGAAGATATCCGTATTGGGCTTATGGCCTATCGCCACAAAGAAGCCGTGTATTGCTAGTTCCTTCTTCTCGCCTGTGACAGTATTCACTACACGTACACCTTCTACGGAATCAGTTCCAAGAACTTCATCTGTCTCAGTATTGTACAGAATTTCTACATTTTCTAGGCTATTCACTCGATGTTGCATTGCCTTAGAAGCCCGCATTTCATCTTTGCGCACCAACATGTAGACTTTCTTGCATATTTTGGCGAGGTAGCTAGCTTCCTCAGCGGCCGTATCTCCAGCACCTACTATAGCTACATCGTGCCCTCTATAAAAGAAGCCATCACATACAGCACACGCACTTACTCCGCTACCGTTTAGTCTTTGCTCACTCGGTATGCCTAACCACTTGGCACTCGCACCAGTGCTGATAATTACAGTTTCTGCTTCTATTTCAGTGCTGCCATCTACCGTTACAAAGTGATTTCCGCCGTTTTTGTCAAACTTCACCGCGGTTACCATTCCAAAACGTACATCAGCACCTAATCGTACAGCTTGTTTTTTGAAGTTTTCCATCATTTCAGGCCCCATTATTCCGTCTGGATATCCAGGGTAGTTCTCTACGTCTGTAGTGATCGTAAGCTGACCACCTGGCTGAAGTCCTTCGTATACTACCGGTTTCATATCAGCACGCGCAGCATATATAGCTGCAGTATACCCAGCAGGTCCAGAGCCTATGATTAAACATTCTACTTTTTCCATGTTTTTTATTTTGCTTTATAGAACGGCAAAGTAAAACCAAACTGACATGCTATACCATAGGGTTTATAAATTTGGGTATAAGTTTGAGTGATGAAAGAACCAAACATCGAAACGAAATATCGCTCAGGTAGCTAGCAGAGGAAGAATAGTAGGCATTTTAAAACCTATCTTTGCAGCTAAATTCAACTATGACTTTTAAAGATTTAGGGTTAGCTCCCTACGTAATAAGATCGATAGCCAAGCACGAGTATCAACTTCCGACTCTTGTGCAGGAAAAGTCGATACCCGTAATCCTCCAAGGGAAAGACATCTTGGGTATAGCTCCTACAGGTTCTGGAAAAACGGCAGCCTACGCTCTTCCTATTATCCAAAACTTAGAAGGGAAAACGACTACTAAGAATAGACACATTAATGTGTTGGTATTAGTTCCTACGCGAGAACTCTCGGTCCAAGTAGAAGAAGTCTTTCGCTCATTTACACAAGAGCTACCTTTCCGTTTTAAATCAATGGCTGTTCATGGCGGTGTGTCTATAAATCCACAAATGATGGGCATGCAACATCTCAATGTATTGGTTGCTACTCCCGGACGCTTACTGGAGCTTAAAGAGTCCAATGCTATGCATTTTGAGAGTCTTAGTACGCTAGTATTGGATGAAGCGGATAAGATGCTCAATCTTGGATTCAAGGATGAAATGGATCGGATTTTTGCGCTTTTACCTGCCAAACGTCAAAATCTACTATTCTCAGCGACCTTAAGTCCAGAAGTAGAAGTAGTGGAACGGATGTTACTCAAAAATCCTACCGTAGTTCAGATAGAAGCAGAGAAGGTAAATGTTGAATTTATCAATCAAGTTGGGTATTTCGTTTCAGCAGAAAAGAAAGGTCCGCTGCTACGTCACTTGATTAAAAGCAATGACTGGAAGCAAGTATTGGTATTCACATCATCGGTATATCATGCAGACTTGGTAGCCGATAAACTGCGTAAAAATGGAATTGACGCTACAGCAATTCACAGTAAAAAAAGCCAAGGAAGTCGAAGGGATTCATTGACTAAGTTTACCAATGGGAAATTACGAGTATTGGTTTCTACCGATTTACTTTCCAGAGGAATAGATATTGCATTTTTACCGCATGTCATTAATTATGAATTGCCACGATCTCCGAAGGACTTCGTGCATAGAATAGGAAGAACAGGTAGAGCGGAGAACCCTGGAGATGCCATTACGTTTGTTACTGAAGAGGACAAGCATCACTTTGGGGTGATTCAAAAGAAAATGAAGCGCACGGTGGATATGATAGATTCAAATAGCCTGGCATTTTAAGAGCAGGTAGTAAGGGGTAATCAAGAGTCACAGGTAAGTCTAGATCTTGTATGTCCAATTAGGAAGCTACTGCGTCCTTCGTTTTTTTTGAACTGTAACATCTAGTCGGATTACGATTTATGCCAATTATTTTAAATGTCAGAGTTCACAGAACTTACTTATCTTAACCACCTTAAATATGTTGTGCGTCTGTTGTAAAAAAATAGTAGCTCAAATACGGACTGAAATGGAACTCGCATATACGTGCCTGGAATTAGGTGAGGTCCGCTTAAGAAAGTCCATTTCTACAGATCAAAAAGCTCACCTAAAAAAGGAACTTCATGAATATGGGCAGGAGTCAATGGAGGATAAAAATGCCATATTGGTAAAAAAAGTAGTAACCGCTATCAATAAAATGATTCATGAGCCAGAGGAGATACCCAATGTCAATTTCTCTGACTATCTCACGAAGCACATAACGAATGATGACCATGATTACCATTATTTATCTGCACTTTTTTCTGCTACAAAGGGTATCACTATAGACCAATTTATAATTTTGAATAAGATAGAACGCGTAAAAGAACTTATTATGTATGATAGGTTAAGTTTGACAGAAATATCATACAAATTAAGGTACAGCAGTGTAGCGCATCTATCTAATCAGTTTAAAAAGGTTACTGGCCTTACACCTACTTTCTTTAAGAGTCTCAAACGGAAAAAACGCATAAAACTAAAAATGACTTAAGAGTGGATGCGTTATTCCTAATTCAATGGTAGTGTAATTTAAGCAAGGTGCTTTTAATTGATATGTCTAGTCACAAATGCTTGTGGATTGGATGCATCTGGTAATCAGTGAATGGGGGGCTAACGTCTTACTTTGAGGCAGAGTAATTGATAGAAGCTTCTAAGCGGCCTAGAAATCTAGGTAAGTGGCGGCTTTGCTCGACGAGGAGTTACTTGAGCTCCACCTTGTCTATCATCAACTCAAAACTCTCCGCTTTTTTATTGCCAATAAGAAAGGCGATTTCTTCTAGCTGCGAATGATTGAAATTTGGGATGTTGAGTTTTCGGCCTCTGAAGGATGGATACATTTTCGCGAGAGGTATTGTGACGGTTTGCCATTCTCCGTTGGTTTGAAAGTCATAGACGTAAGAATGGTATTGGTTTAT
>DNHN01000011.1 GCA_003485825.1 Bacteroidota bacterium
ATGATAACTAAAAATTAAGGTGATGGGAGAGGGGGTAGTATTTTATCCTTCTGGAGGTGGGATAGGTATAGCGTAGTTGGAAGCATCTGCTAGTTTATCCATTTTCAAATCTACTTGTATTAGCGATAAGGCTGGAGAGGGATTATGCCAGATATGAGAAATGTAAAACGGAGCGTCGTCCTCAAATTCATTTTCAGTATCATTGGGTATTTCTTCCAGTAGTTCTAATTCCACTTGGTCACTAGCTACGCTATCAAGTGGTATAACCAAAATATTGGCAAATGTCATGAAGAGTAAAAATGCAGCTATTAGTCTCATCGTAATCAGTTTCAAATATAGTGCATAAGGCAAGGTATAGGATAGAAATCAAAAGTTACAGCTTCTCTATGCCCAGTCCTTCACGTACGAGCTCGAGCTCACCTTCAGAGGCATCTATTACTGTAGTTCCTATATTGCTTCCCGCTTCTCCGTCTATGATGTATTCTACTTTCCCATTCCAGAGTTCGAAGATTTCTTCGGGTTCTGTTAAATATTCCTGTATCTCATCTTCTGAGTGAATAGAGGAGGATACCAGTGGGTTACCTAGTTCAGCTACTATTGCTTGGCAGATGGTATTGTCTGGCACACGTATACCTATTGTTTTCTTATTTTGCCTAAAAATCTTAGGAATGTTATTGTTGGCTTTGAGTATAAAAGTGAAAGGCCCTGGGAGCACTCTGTTCATCAATTTATACGTTGGGTTAGCGATAGGGGAAGTGTACTCGCTCAAATTACTGAGGTCTTTGCACAATATAGATAGATTAGCCTTATTGGGCTTCTTGTCTATAAGCTTGCATATTTTTTCCATCACTTCACGGTGATAGAGGTCGCCTACTATCGCGTATATAGAATCCGTAGGAATAATAGCAAGTCCTCCTGTACGAAGGACTTGTACTATTTCTCTTATGGTCCTGGTATTTATATTATGAGGTCTTATTTCTACGAATTCACTCATAACTGATAGTTTGATAGTTGGTTATGCTAATACTGCCTTTACTTTGTCAGCAGCTTCTTGTAATACGATAGCAGACTCTACTTTTAAGCCACTTTCGTCTATTATTTTCTTAGCTTCTTCAGCGTTGGTACCTTGTAGTCTTACGATGATAGGTACTTTTATTTCACCTATAGATTTGTATGCTTCTACTACTCCGTTTGCTACTCTGTCGCATCTTACGATACCACCGAATATGTTAATTAGAATAGCTTTTACATTAGGATCTTTTAGAATGATACGGAAACCAGCTTCTACCGTAGTAGCATTGGCACTTCCTCCTACATCTAGGAAGTTGGCAGGCTCGCCACCACTTAATTTGATGATGTCCATAGTAGCCATAGCTAGACCAGCACCGTTTACCATACAACCTACGTTACCGTCTAGTTTGATAAAGTTTAGGTCGTGCTTCTTAGCTTCTACCTCTGTAGGGTCTTCTTCGCTCTCATCTCTGAGTGCAGCAAAATCCTTGTGACGATACAGTGCGTTATCGTCTAAAGTTACTTTACTATCTACCGCTATGATTTTGTCATCAGATGTTTTGAGTACAGGATTGATTTCAAACATAGCTGAATCAGTCTCCACATAAGCTCTGTATAGTGCAGAAACGAACTTCGTCATTTCCTTAAATGCATTACCACTAAGACCTAGGTTAAAGGCGATTTTACGTGCTTGAAAGCCTTGGAGTCCTAGAGCAGGATCTATAAACTCTTTGTAAATAAGCTCAGGAGTGTCGTGAGCTACTTGCTCTATGTCCATACCTCCTTCTGTGGTATAGATAATTACGTTTTTACCTGTGTTTCTGTCAAGTAAGACACTCATGTAGTACTCATCTGGCTCATTAGCTCCAGGGTAGTATACGTCTTGTGCTAGAAGTACTTTGCTTACCAGTTTACCCGCAGCACTAGTCTGTGGAGTTACTAAGGTCATCCCTAGTATGTCGTTTACTACTTGTTGTAGTTCTTCGTCGTTTTTGGCAAGTTTTACTCCTCCACCTTTACCACGACCACCTGCGTGTATTTGTGCTTTTACTACCATCCAGTCAGTACTTGTTTGCTCACGCAATTTGGCTCCTGCTGCTAGTGCATCTTCTTTTTTATCGATTACTATTCCTTCTTGAATAGCGACTCCGTACGATTTTAAGATTTCTTTGGCTTGATACTCGTGTATATTCATGATTTTCTAAGGTCTGCAAAAATACAAGTCCTACGGTGTTAGAAAACCATTATTAGTAAAAAGTTAATATGTGCAATGCCTATTAGAAATTAAGGTTTAAATAGAAGCCTAAAGTACTAGTATGGAGTTAGTGTAAATGTACTAACATAACCATCGTACTGGTCCACTATTCTTATTCGAAGTTCATTTTCTGTTTTTGATAGTATTGTTAACGCTCCGTCAGCCTTGTCTGTTGCAGGGCAATCAGCTTCAAGTTCGTTAATAAAATATTTATTCAAGGTCTCATCTTTTTGTAAGCAGTACCCAGAAGCAGTGGCAAAAATGACATTTGTATTTAAATTTATGTCTTGTACGCTAAGGCATCTGCAATTCATACCCGTAAAGTTGAAAATAGTCGCGTAATTTTTGTAATCACTAGTATCAGGTAGCAGCGTCGTATGTGTTTTTCGTTAAAATGATAGTTGAATGTCCACCAGAGTGGTTATTGATACAGGCTATGGCAATTGATATATTACCATTATTATGATGTTTTCGCTGTAGTTGTGTGTACATAAACTCTGTTAAAGCTATGTTTTAAACCGGTTATAGTTTAAATAGTACGTTGAGCTTAATGAGAATGTCCTGAGTGCTCATCTTCAGATTTGATACCATCTCCAGGAGTCACGAGTACCATAAATATCAAGTTGATTTCACCAATACTACTCTCTAGATTTACTCCCTTGGCTTGCTGTCCAAGACGATGATTGGTATCAAAAGTAGCTACGATAGAGTCTCTTGCTCCAGGGGCAATAGGGTACTTCGGAAACTCAGCCACAGTGCAGCCACACGTCGGAGATACTTTGAAGACTTGAAAGTCGGTAGTTCCTGTATTTTTGAAACGATAAACTATTTTAAGCTGAGTACCTTCAGGTACGCTGTCAAAACTTTGAGTTTTATTCTCAAACTCAACGGTGGTTTTCGTTTGAGCATAACTAGTTATGCTCGCTATCATTAGTACTGCTAAAATATATTTTTTCATGGTTATAGGTATAGACCGTTAGTGTAACAAGAAAGTTTTCTATCGTGCTTGTTCTTTTTTTCGCTCCAAGTAAAGCAAGTTTCCGGAATCAGACTTTAGTATTAGCTTATCTGCCATTTCTAACTCCAGAATGCTAAAGTTATATACGATATCCTTTTCTTTAAAGGTTAGTCTCATATTCTCCTCGTCAAACTTGAAAGGAATTATGGATATAGAGCCATCATAGATTATTTTAAGCTCTTTTTGACCCAGGTTAATGTTGAAGCTAGCAATAGTGAGTGAACTGTTATCGGCATTAAATACCGTTGGACAGATACCGCAGTATGAAGCGGCTGTATCTCCTAGTTTCTCTACCGCACAAGTGGCATGCCAGTCGCCTGCTAGTTTGGTTGGAACTACTTGAGCCATGGAATTTAAATTAATGGTGACTAGAGTTACGACTAGTAAAAGGTTTCTCTTGTGTATTTTCATTGGATGTACTCGTCAAAGATAGTAAATGTAAGGTTAAGCAGGGTCTACATCTATCACAATCCTCGCTTTGCTAAATTCTTTCTGAGTCTCTAACTGGGTAATGGCTGCAATAAGCTTGTGTTTTTGTTCACGAATTTTTGGACCGTTGTTGTCTACTTTAAGCACGAAATTTAAGATATACCAATTTCTAATTCTGCTCACGTAAGGTTTTTCAGGGCCGAGTAAACTCGTCCCAAAGTAGGTAATGAGATGGTTTTTTGCGGTATTTCCGATCTTGTATAGTTCTAGAGCGTCCTTGTGTTTCAGTTGGACTTTAATCAGTCTAAAAAACGGGGGGTAGTCATAATCTTTCCGCTCTACTATATCAGACTGGTACATGCCCAGATAGTCGTGGTCTACTATCTTTTGTATGATGTAATGGTCTGGTTTAGAGGTCTGTATGTAAACCGTGCCTTGTTCTTCTCTACGTCCTGCTCTTCCTGCTACTTGAGTCATGAGCTGGTAGGCACGTTCATTTGCCCTAAAATCGGGAAAATTAATGAGATGGTCTGCATTTAGTATACCGACCGTACTCACATTTTCAAAGTCTAAACCTTTTGCTACCATTTGAGTACCTATAAGTACATCTATTTTACCTTCGGCAAAAGCAGAGATAATTTTACTGTGTGCATTTTTTAGACGTGTGGTATTGTGGTCCATGCGTTTCACTTTGAGGTCAGGTAAGTAGAGTAGTAACTCATCCTCTATACGTTCGGTGCCATACCCAATGAGCTCTATGCCTGGATTCCCACAAGTAGCACATTGCTTTACTACTTCTTGCGTATAGCCGCAGTAGTGACATCTCAAGTTATCTTGATATTTATAATACGTTAGGGATATGTCGCAGTTTTGGCACTTTGGGGTCCAAGCGCACAGGTTGCATTCTAGCACGGGTACATACCCTTTTTTATTTTGGAATAAAATAGTCTGCTTTCCTTTTGTTTTAGCATCTGAGATAGCAGCTAGTAAGGTGTCGCTAAAAATGCCTTTTATTCGCTTTTGTTTTTTCTGTTGCTGCATATCTACCACTTCTATTTGAGGTAGTTTAGCATCTTTATATCTGGATTTCAGAGTTACAAGAATGAACTTTTCATGTTGTGCATTATAAAAAGACTCTACCGCAGGAGTGGCACTGCCTAGTATGATGTTTATTTTATTCTTGGCTGCTATATACAGTGCGGTGTCTCTCGCATGAAAGCGCGGTGCTGGTTCGTGCTGTTTGAAACTGCTTTCGTGCTCTTCATCTACTACTATGAGCCCAAGGTTGGTAAATGGCTGAAGTACAGCACTTCGAGTGCCTACGATGAGGTATGGTTTTCCACTTGCTATAGCTTGGTATACTTCAAGTCGCTCATTGGTGCTGAACTTACTGTGAGATACAAGGAGCTTATCACCAAAAAAGACCGCAAGCCTTTCTATTAATTGACTAGTGAGGGCAATCTCTGGTAATAGAAAAAGTACTTGTTTTCCTTTCTCTATTTGTTCTTTGATGAGATGAATATAGATATGTGTTTTGCCACTACCGGTGACCCCATAGAGCAATGCAGGCTTTTGATCTAAGAATGCTTGTTGCACTTCTTCGTAGGCTACCAGTTGTTCTGCATTGAGTTCTTCTAAGCTATCTACCTCTTCTGTGAAATTTAAACGCGATTTTTGTCTACTTTCTTGAATGAAAATGCCTTTGTCTATAAGGGCATTGATAGTAGCATTTTTAACCTCTTGCTGAGCAAGTTCTGTTTTTTCGCATTCTCCTGAGATCCCGTACTTAGCTATAAAGGTCATGATACCGTGGAGCTGTTTTTTAGCTCGCTTTTCAAGCTCATCAAAGAGGACATTCAGTGATTTATCATCTTGGACATCTTTTGCTACCGAAATGTAGTTGACCATTTTAGGCTTATACATTTCTTGAATGTCCTCTTTCATTAAAATCACTTCCTTTTGGTAAAGAGATTTTACATACTTGTAGATTTGAGTAGTTCGAAGCAGAGCTACCGCTTGTGTGATGGTGAGTTCTTTGCTGGCTCTTATGGCATCTACCAGCACGACCTCCTTGGCGTCTAAGACTATGCTGCCATCTGAGTAGCTTGGGTGGATAATCAGTTTAGCTTCACCTTCTAGTTTTAGGCTGGCAGGCATTGCTGCATTGAAAACGAGTCCTATAGAAGTGGCGTAATAGGAGGCTATCCAAGTCCAAAGAGAGAGTTGGCTTCCATTTACAATAGGTTCATTATCCAGTATATCGACTATATATCTTGCTTGATAACCCTTAGGAGGCGACTCGGAGATAGTATAAATAATACCCGCCATCAGTTTTTTCTTGCCAAAAGGAACACTAACTCTTTTGCCTATGACCACCTCCTCATTTAGCTCGTAAGGAACCCGATACGTAAATGTACTGCGTACATTAAGCGGTAGAAGTACCTCTATGAATAGTGTCTGTCTAAGGTCTGAAGTGTCCAATTAGTGTAAATATTGGTGTAAAATTGCTCAAAGCTAAATTAAAACTAAATAACTGCGACTATCTTCGTGCATAAGTGAAGAAAAAAGCATTAAAATATACTCTTGGTCTATTCCTTTTGTACGGTCTACTGTTTTTTGTCGGGTGCAGAGAAGAACCAATTATTGAGGTATCTGAGACGCACGCCGGAACCGAGCAGTCTCTTCAGGTATTTAGTGAGTTATTATCAACGTATGATATCATTGAAGATTTCGTATCATCTAATGATTTGTTGTTTAAAAAAGAGGAGTCTTTATTGCCTTCCGGAGTAGTTATTAAGATCATAGATGATGATTTTCTTGACGGGGATGGGGTTGAGGTAGTTTTAGATTTTGGAGAGTTAGGCGACGAACCGCATGGTCTCCTGTGTAAGGATAAAAAATACCGTGCAGGTACAATTAGAATTCTTTCCGACAAGCCTTATTCTTCTCCTGGGGCCAAAATTTCCCTGATTTTTTCTAAAGAGGATCCCTTTTACTCAGGGGCTGGAGATAAGATGATACTTATTCAAGGTGAAATGTACGTCGAGCGTGTTGGAGATCAAAGTATTACGATGCAATGTTCTGCGCTTAAGTTTCAAGATGGTGACGAAGAAATAAGCTTAATAACCAACCTTGCTTTTGAAAAGATTCATGAGGCTGGTCTAGGTATACTAGATGACGAGATAGCCATTAGTGGTGAGTTGTTATTAAAGAAAGAGACGGGTGAAGTTATGCTGACTTCTGTCTCTCCAATAAAGAAAAAATATACTTTAGACTGTGCTCAGCACATAATTGCAGGGAAGTTGGACTTGAATCAGTCTACTAGCATGTCTAAAATATCGGTAGATTTTGATCCGACGGGTGATCAGTTATGCGATAACAAAGTAGTTATCACCGTAAATGGTAAGGCCCTCTTATACGAGTATTAAAGATTCTTAGGGTAGGTAAAATAGACTAACTCTTTCTTACAGGTCTTCAAGGTTTTAAAGTCATCGGTATACAAACGGATGCATCCCACACCTGCAGTTGGTACATTGTCTATTTGAACGTTAGCTAAACTGTAAAATGCCTCCGTAATTCCAGGGTTATGAGCTAGTAGTAATACGGTGTCTACTAGGTGATGTACTTCTTCTAATTTAGTCTGTATTATTTTTGGCGAAGCCAAGTAGAGCTCAGCGTCGAATTTGGTTTGCACTCCAGCGAAAAAAGGTGAAATAAGGTTCCAAGTTTCCTGAGTTCGCTTGGCGTCTGAAACTAACATAAGCTCAGGAATAATACCTCTTTTAATAATTTCTGTAGCTATTTTTGGTGCATCTTGGATTCCTCTTTTGTTCAGCGGGCGCTCGTGATCATTTAGACTTTCTGAGTTCCAGTCGGACTTTGCGTGTCGCATCAGTAGTATGTGTTTCATGATTTTTTAAGTGTATAGGCAAAAAGTAACCAAGCGAAGATATAGCATAATCCACCGATAGGAGCTAGCATCGCAAAAACATCAACCTCAATACCGAGTAAGTCTTTAGTGGCATGTATGACCAGGCTGAGTGAAAATAAGATCATCCCTAAATATGTACCAATTGGTACCCCTATATTGAACTTTCCCTTAACGATAAAAGTTAAGTTCATTAAGATTAATCCTAACGCATGTATGATTAAGTACCGCAGTCCTGTGTTGTAAGTACCTAGTTGACTTAGGCTTAGCTTATGTTCTAAGCCGTGAGCTCCAAAAGCTCCCAAAGCGACGTACAGACTACAAATAATAGCTGCTACCCATATATGAGTAGTTGATTTATGCTTGTTCATATTATTTTTGATCGAAATTAAATGAAATATGAGGAAATTAATAATTCTTATGATTTCGGTGCTATTGTTTGGAGCCTGCATAAAGGACTTTACAGATACTGCCGATAAACTCTTCAGTGTTGACGGTATCCAGTGGAACCCAACCATAGCAGCTCCTTTAGTTTCCTCTAGATTATCGCTAGAAGATGTTCTAGGACGAGTTGATAGCGACCAGTTTTTGCGTATTGACGAAGATGGTGGATTGACTATCGTTTATCAAGATGACTATAGGTCGTCTGATGCCGAAGATGTACTAGCATTGGATGATCAAGATTATGAAGAAACACTAACCTTAACTACAGACCAATTAACCACACTGGATAATACCGGAGAGGTTAAATTTACGGTGAATAGAGTCTTAGACTACAATTTACTGATGGGTGAGTTGGATTATTTATGGTTTAAAGATGGTGTTATCTCAATAGATTTAAACACGACACTAGCTCATGATGTGGCTTTGAACGTAGTCATAAAAGAAGGACGAAGATCAGGTGGTGTTTTTAGTCCATCGGTAAATGCAGTATGGACGTCATCTCCAAACACAGCTAGTACTTCAGAAGATTTAAGCAATGTTCAAATAGAATTTACAAAGACAGCACAGGGGCATTCGCAAATGGAAGTAGATCTAGAATTTACGATAACAAAAAATAATGCTAACCCTGTTAATGCTTCAGAAACAGTCACTTATGCGATAGAGTTGTTGAATCAGAAATTTTTTAGAGCTGAAGGTTTATTTATAGATCTCAACTTTAGTGCTGAAGTTGCAGACACATTTGACATACCATTTTTTAATAACAGTGACGGTGGTAGCTTTACCATAGATGATCCGCGTATTAAGTTTGTTTTAGAGAATTCTATTGGTATCCCCGTTAACGCTCAAATTCCAGAATTTTCGGGAATTAGCAATACAGGTAATGTAGTGAATTTGACAGGACTACCAGATCCTCTTCCTGTATTACTGCTTGATGAATCAGAAATAGGTACGGTCAAAATAGATTCCTTTGAGCTCAATAAATCTACAAGTAATTTAGTAGACTTTATTAATAACCAGCCGAATCGAATAGGCTACGCTGTAAAAGTAACCGCCGGAGGCACAGGAGCAAGACATGCACTGCTCAGTAATTCAAGGGTTAAAGCGAAGATTTCTGTAGAAATACCAGCAAAAGGTACCGCAAGAGATTATGCTCTTGAAATTGTGCAACCATTTGATCTTACTTTGGAAAATGCAGATCAAGTTCAGGAAGTACTGCTAAGACTTTACTCTGAAAATAGATTTCCTATTGATGTGCAAACACAAGTATATTTCGAAGATAGTAGCACCAATACCGTATTGGATTCTTTGTTTGGTCCGGACCAGCTTATACTTCCTGCGGCCGCAGTAGATGCTACTGGAAGGGTAGTCTCTGCTAACCCCAAAACTATAGATGCCAATATGAATGCTGAAAGTGTGGAGCGTTTAAAAAGAGCAAATCAACTTCGACTAAGAGCGAAGTTCAACACACCATTTGATGCAAGTACTCAACCAAGTGTGAAGTTTTACAGTGATTATGATGTGCTACTCCAATTGGGGGTACAAGCTGAAGTTTTAATTAAACAAGAATTTTAATAATGACATTCATGAAAAAAATAGTTTTTTTTAGTCTGCTAAGTATAGGCTCATTTATATCTAAGGCTCAGAGTGATCTAACACTCTATAATATGCAGCCTATTCCTCAGCGAATATCTGTAAACCCTGCTTTCACTCCAGATTGTAAATGGTATTTAGGTATGCCTGGACTATCGTCTGTTGATTTTAATTTTAACAGTAACGCCTTTCAGTTTAAAGAAATATCTACCTCTTTGGTGCCGAGTAGAACGTCAGGTAAATATACTGTTGATGTTACTAAGCTAAGTGATGTATTAAATAATGGCGCATTCGTAAATTTAGGGGTGGATGTCGAGTTGCTTAATTTTGGCTTTAGAGTGCGCAAGAGTATGTTTAGCTTCAGTGCTACTGAAAAGATTAAGTCTCGAGTGGGTATCCCTAAAGATTTTTTAAAATTAGCGCTTGAAGGTAATGGTGGTGATAACATAGGTTATGATTTTAATTTCAATTTTGGGTTAGATGTGCTACACACTAGAGAGTTAGCTTTAGGATATAGCAGAACTTTTCTAAATGATAAGCTAACTGTAGGCGGTAGAGTAAAGTACGTACTTGGCCTCAATGTCATAAATACAGCTAAAAACGATATTGTGTTTACGACCAATGATCGTTCTTTCGGATATACGGTGACTGCTGATGTCGAAGTAAATGCGAGTACTCCATTCCTGGATTCTACGCTGATGGCTGAGCAGCAGCTGACCGCTCTTGTTAATAATGGAAACAATGGTTTTGGGGTAGACTTGGGAGCTAAATTTAACCTAACTGATAAGATAAGTTTAAGTGCAAGTGTAGTTGATCTTGGTGTAATAAAATGGCAAAACAGTACATCTAATATTAAGTCACGAAATCCTGGAGCTTCATTTGATTATAATGGAGTTGATGTACGTGATTACCTAGGATATTCTGTTGATGCGAGTGCCGGATTTGCGGCTTTACAGGATACCATATTGGATGTTTTCGCTTTAGATACCTCATCTAATTCTTTTTCTACGGGACTATTGGGTGAGTTTTACTTAGGAGGTAATTTTAATCTAACCAAAAGACACAATGCGGGCATACTTTTCTACGGTAGCTTTAATAATAAGCAGTTCTTCCCAGCCGTAACATTGTCTTGGAATTCTAAGATAGGTAGAGTGTTAGCTGTGAGTGCTAGTTACTCTGTTATGCGAGGAAGCTATGTTAATGCAGGCGTAGGAATGGGGCTTAATTTAGGACCTGAACAGTTTTATTTTGTAACGGATAATATATTGGGAGCCTTTTCAGGAAACGTGCAGAATATTTCAGCACGTTTTGGTTGGAACCATACGGTTGGACGAAAGAAATGGGAAGCACAGCAGAAAGGGTAAATTCTAACGGGATAACAGGTCTAGTCTTTGCTAGTATTCTCTTTTTTACCTTCCTTTCAGGATGTAAAAAGGACTACGTAGAGATAAATGACGAAGAAATTCAAGACTACATCACGTCCAATAACCTGAAGGCAGAAAAGACAGATGAGGGTCTGTATTATGTGATAGGGGAAGAAGGGGATGGTGCTAGACCAAATGTTAGTAACCGAGTTACGGTGCATTATAATGGTTATTTACTCAATGGGAATGTATTCGATTCATCCTACGATAGGGGTGAGAAGTCTACCTTTAGCCTAAGTGGAGTTATAGAAGGATGGAAACTTGGAATACCTCTTATAAAAGAAGGAGGAAGTGTCAAGTTAATAGTGCCATCACATTTGGCCTATGGAAGTCAACCTCCTAGCCGATCTATTCCAAAGAATGCAGTATTGGTTTTTGATATAGAACTGTTTAATGTGCTCTAGGTGGTAGCACTGAAGAGTGCATTGACAAATCGTGTAAATGAATGCAGCTCTAGGTAGTGAACGCTCTCCTTTGGTAATTGCTCTACCCTATGTACGTGTTGAAGTCTTCGTTGATTATTGATTAATCAATCGAATAAACGCATCAAAATCAGGACTTATTTTTTGATAGTTTCCTTGGTTTCTAAACCATGTAAGTTGCCGTTTAGCATAATTTCTAGAGTGCTGTTTTATTTTTTCGATCGCATGCTCTCTAGTCCATTCGCCATTAAAATATTTAAATAATTCGGTGTATCCCACTGTGCGAAGGGCGTTTAGCTCTTGGAATTCTTGTAAGCCTTTAGCTTCTTCTTCTAGTCCATCTCTGAGCATTATGTCTACGCGTGAATTGATACGGTCATAGAGTGCATCTCTGTCTCTATCCATGTAGTAATATGCTGTAGTGTACTCTGCTCTTTTTTCCTTTTCCGGATTTTCTTTACTTTCAGATTGAGCTATTTCTATGGCTCTCATCAGTCGCTGAGGATTAGAATAATCAACGGCTTCTTTTGAGATTTCGGCTCCTTGAGCTATATCTTGTATGGCTTCTATTCCTTCTGCTTTTAGTATGAAGCCTAGTTGATCACGCAGTTGTTTGTTTTGCGGTGGTAGTGCATCCAGCCCTTCTGTAGCAGCCTTAATGTATAAACCTGTGCCACCTGTCATTATTACCGTATTGTGTCGTGTAAATAGCTTTGCTAATAGGACATCTACTTCTTGAGCATACATTCCTGCATCATAATGATTATGAATGCTGTGGCTGGCAATGAAATGATGCTTGACCTCTGCTAGTTCTTCTCTGCTTGGTCGTGCTATACCTATTTTCATTTCTTTAAATAGTTGTCTAGAGTCACAGGAAATGATTTCTGTGTCAAAGTATTTTGCCAGTTTTATTGCAAAACTGGTCTTGCCTACCGCTGTAGGTCCTGCTGCTACTATAAGTCGCTTAATCTGTTGGTTTTCCGTCATTTATCTGACTTTCGTCTATTTCAGATTCATCTACCTCGTCTCCGAACAGGTTAAAATCATCTTTTTCATCTTCTTGATCATTTTCTTCATCGTCATCATCGTCGTCCAGTTCATCATGCAAACCATCGATAAGGCTGTCAGCCTCTTTAAATAATTTAGCACTGGGGTCATCTATTATCGCTTTGGGATCGATAAACTGCTTTGGGGCTACACCTTCAGATTTGAAAATAGAAGGATATTCTGTATTTGCATCTCCTTTAAACAGTTTTACCACTTCTGCCCTGAGGTGCCAATCGCCCTCTTCAGGGTCATAGTTGTATAGGAATTTTTGATGTGGGTCATCTATAAATCGGCCCAATTCACTTGCACCCGCTGCCTTTGCATCGGGTTTAGGGTCGGTGCAAAACTCTTCATTTCCCCTCCAAGAGTCATTTGCTTTATAAAAAGAAGCTGTGCGCGTCTTATCGAAACCTATTGCTTCCTGTATCGTATTGTGAAAATCTCTGAAAGTATTCTTAGCACCTACATCAATGATGCGTTCTACATCACTTACATCTTCAAACGTGACTCTAAATCTAAAAATTAAATTCATTGTACCTGCAAACCTAATTGTTTTCCTTTTTCTATGACAAATTTATATGCCTGATCATACTCATTGGTAATTACACCATCCAGAATAGCATCTTTTAATGCTGTTTTTATCTGGCCTATTTCACGTCCAGGTCCTATACCAAATATATCCATAACTTGTTGACCGTCTATCGGAGGTTGCCAGTTTCTAATTCGGTCTCGCTCCTCCACTGCTGCTATATTATGTTCTACATTAACCAAATTAGCTTGGAAACGTTTTTCTTTTTCTTTGTTTTTAGTAGTGATGTCACTTTTGCAGAGGATAATGAGGTCTTCTAGGTCTTCTCCTGCATCGAAAATGAGTCGACGTACTGCAGAATCAGTGATGCAGTCTTTGGTCAGTGCTATGGGTCTTAGATGCAGCTTTACTAAGTTAATTACCTTCCGCGTTGGTTCACCCAGAGGAAGTTTCAGTCTTTTGAAGATTGGTCTCACCATGCGTGATCCTTTGTCTTCGTGACCGTGAAATGTCCAACCTTCTCCTTTTATGAAACGTTTGGTGGGAGGCTTTGCTATGTCGTGCATAATAGCAGACCAGCGAACCCATAAATCATCCGTTTTGTCGCAGCACTGGTCCAGTACCTGTAGCGTGTGGTAAAAATTATCCTTATGTCCCT
>DNHN01000226.1 GCA_003485825.1 Bacteroidota bacterium
CCATAGAAGCTTTTCTAAGAGCTGTGGTACAAGAAGTATTAGCGAAGTGTCCTGCCGAACTGGAAATACTCGATAGAGACACCTCTAAACTAGAAACTATCGCAAAACCATTCCCAAGATTAAGCTACGACGAAGCCGTAGAAATATTGAAAGGAAAAAAAGACGTAGAAGGTCAGAACTCACTTAAAACACTTGAAGCTGACCTAGAATCTGTAAATGCGCGCATCCTAGAGGCAAAAGCTGAGATAGTGGAACGTGAAGCTACTATAGCTGCAGGAGGAATCAAAAAAGGAGTTATCAATTTTAATCAGAATAAGATTGATGGTTTGAAAAACGAACTCAAGCAACTGGAAGAAGACCAACGAAATATCCCTAACTGGTTGACATCTGCACGAGACTTTACCTATGGAGAAGATTTTGGCGGAAGTGACGAGACTGTACTTACTCGCCTATTTGACAACCCTATTATGGTATACGATTGGCCACATGAGATTAAAGCTTTCTACATGAAGCGTAATCCTGAAGATCCACGTTTTGCAAGAGGTGTAGACGTACTTGCTCCAGAAGGATACGGAGAAATAGTAGGGGGTGGAGAACGTGAAACGAGTGAAGAATGGCTCGTAGAAAAAATCAATGAGCACAAACTACCGATGGATGTATTCCAATGGTATTTAGACCTCAGAAGGTATGGTAGTGTGCCACACTCAGGATTCGGGTTAGGACTTGAGCGATTGGTAGCTTGGGTATGTAAACTGGACCACGTACGTGAGACGATACCGTTTCCAAGGTACTATGGAAGATTGGAGCCTTAGGTTTACCCTCATAGTTGCATAGAATATATCAATCACGTATTTTTACTATGTGAAAATATTTAGATACATCCTAGCATTCTTGGGCATTCTTACCTTTTTGGCACTGTACATTATAGGCTCTATAGCCCCAGTAACGTCAGTATATTTAGGAAGACAGGTGCCTAAAAAATACGTAGAAGAAATAAAAGGCCTAAAACTCCTGAGACACGGCGAAAAAATAGTCTACTTCTACAGTGATGGTTTTATAGACATTAAGGACGGAATGTACTTTGTTACAGATCAGAATGTAGTTGCATATAACAATTTATGGGAAGAACCTGAAACGATCATTCCTTTCGAAACTATCGACAGCATCTCTGTGGACTAGGATGAATCCTTTCTTGAAGACAGTTATATTTTCATAAGAACTCTTGACGGGTTAGAAGTAACCTTCCCAGTCTCAAGTGAGCGAAATCGAGATAAGATTTTTTATAAATTCATTCGAAAAAGATTATCCGAGAGTAGCATTTAAAGCTACTGAGCTAGGTTAAATCTGTCTGTTCATAGCAGACACCAACTATAACCCTCATACCCTCTCCCACACACAAAAGTCGAAAGCAAATTCATTTGCCTCACTTTGCTCATACTTATCACATTTTACTTGCTCCCATCCATTCAGATTAGGCTCTGGGAAATGAGCGTCTGCTTCTGGAAAAGTTCCATCTACTTCGCTGAGGTACATTCTATCTACCACGTCTAGCGACTGACTATAAATCTCCGCTCCTCCTAAAATAAAAATTTCTTCATTTTGCTCTAGTTTTTTGCCGAGTTCTATCGCTTCTGCCAACGAATGAGTTACAAAAGCACCGTTAGCTGTATAATCTTTATTTCTTGTGATGATGATATTACTCCTATTGGGTAACGGGAAACCAATACTCTCAAAACTCTTACGACCGTGAATGACTACGTGGCCTGCAGTCGTATTTTTAAACAAACGCAAGTCATCTTTTATCTTCCATAGCAGGTCATTATCCTTACCTATGGCATTGTCTTTGGCTCGAGCTACTATAAGAGATATCTTCATTATGAGTACAAAGTAAATTGAAGTTTTATTTTTGCCGCATATTTGACACAACAAATAACATACAATCAACAAGCTACATACTATAGAGAGGGAAATGGAAGTAAGCTACTCTACGTGCTCCACGGGTATGGGCAGCTGGCTAAATTCTTTATACGCAAGTTTAAGAAACTCGGTGAGGAGTACGCTATAATAGCTCCCGAAGGGCAGCACTATTTCTACTTAGAAGGCACAAGTGGCCGAGTAGGTGCCAGCTGGATGACTAAGGAAAATAGAGCGCAGGATATCAAAAACCACATCGCCTACTTAGATGCCATACATGCTGAGTTGAGTAAAGAATACGATTGGGAAGAGATAAGTATCCTTGGTTTTAGTCAAGGAGTCGCTACGGCTTTTAGATGGCTGGCAGAGAGTGATATCAAACCAAGTAAGTTTTTAATATGTAGCGGGCTCGTTCCTCCAGATGTAGACCTAAACATTAAGAAAGACATTTTCGACCCTATCAAAATGACGTACTTCAGTGGGGTAAATGACCCATATAGAACCGAGGCTTCCGTGAAAGAATTTTATGACAATGTAGCGAGCAGCAAGCTAGATATGGAACTCGTGAATTTTGATGGAGTACATGAGGTTTTTATGGAGGGGGTTATGGAGAGGCTTTAGATGTGAGTCGTGAAACCGCTGCGCTTTGAGAAGTGAGATTAATTTGTCGGAAATCACCGTCTCAATACTCACATCTCAAAATCTCACTTCTATCCTAAAACTCCTTCAAACTCAAATCCAAGCTCTTCACGCTGTGTGTCAAAGCACCTACTGAAATATAATCCACACCCGTTTCTGCATAGCTACGAATAGTATCTCCTGTGATACCACCGCTGGCTTCTGTTTCACATTTGCCATTTACTAGTTTTACAGCTTCTGCCATCTGCTTAGGCGAAAAATTATCAAACATAATCCGATCTACCAATCCTGTATCCAGTGCTTCCTGGACTTCTTTTAGGTCACGGGTTTCTACCTCTATTTTGAGGTCTTTGCCTTTGGAATTTAAGTATTCTTTGGTACGCATAACACCTTCTGTGATGCCTCCTGCATAGTCATTGTGATTATCCTTGAGCATGACCATATCCCATAAGGCAAATCGGTGATTTACCCCACCACCTACAGTCACTGCATACTTCTCAAAAGTCCTAAGTCCAGGTGTAGTTTTACGAGTATCTAGTAGTTTCGCATTGGTTCCTTCTATCTTTTTCGCCAGTCTATTGGTTACAGTGGCTATGCCGCTCATTCTCTGCATAAAATTAAGCATTAGTCGCTCAGCTTGCAGTATGCTATGCACACTTCCTTTTACCGTGAACGCAATCTCACCATACTTCACCCACGCACCTTCATCTATAAGCTGATTGAATTCCACCGATGGATCGATACGCTGCATAATATGCTTAGCTAGGTGCACACCGCATAGGACTCCTACATCCTTTACGAGCAGACGAGCTTGGCCTTGCGTGCCCATGGATATAGCACCTAAGCTACTGTGATCTCCATCACCTATATCTTCAGCTATAGCTAAATCTATAAGTTGCTTTACCAACGGATCATTGAAATTCATTGTTCAAAATTAAGGATTGAGTAATTGAATAATAGAATTATTGAATGTTATTTTCGAAGTGTGGTACACATCCTATCTAAAGAGTTTTCACTGGTAAGCGAATTCCTTCGTGAACTGAGAGATAAAGACATACAGCAAGACCGTGCTCGATTTCGTAAAAACATAGAGCGCATTGGGCAAATAGCTGCTTACAAGATCAGTAAAAATATGGAACACGATCTTCATTTCACTAGCACACCTCTGGGCATAGCCAAGGTTAAAAAAATGAAGGAACAACCTGTAATTGCTACCATTCTAAGAGCAGGACTTCCCCTTCAGCGCGGACTGAACGACATGTTTGATCAAGCAGACCTTGCGTATATCTCCGCGTACAGAAAGCATACTTCAACGACAGCATTTGAGATCGTACTGGAATATGTAGCTACTCCAGATATCAATGATCGCATACTTATTATCTGCGACCCGATGCTTGCTAGTGGTAAAAGCCTAGTTCAGACCTATGAAGCTTTTATGAAAAAAGGGGAACCCAAAAAGGTATATTTAGTAAGTGTAATAGGCAGTCAAGAGGGAGTAGATTATGTCACAGCAAATATTCCAAATGCAGACCTGTGGATAGGTGTCGTAGATGAGACGCTGGATGCAAATGGATATATAGTGCCTGGATTAGGAGATGCTGGGGATTTGAGCTTTGGTACTAAACTATAAACATTAAGAAATGAAAAGTTTAAATCTTAATGACCTTACCAATACAAAACTTAAAACCGCCACATGATGCTCTACTTTACCACCAAATAGTTTCATTCAACCTTACTACACCTTAGTGTTAAAAAACATAAAATACATGCCAAAAAACCTATTCTTTGATCTAGACCATACCATTTGGGATTTTGATGCCAATGCAGAGGAGACGCTCCGTGAACTTTACCACATCTACCAAGTACGTTTCTTATCACACAGAAGCGAGCAAGACTTTTTAGACATTTACGTAAAAAATAATGACGAGATGTGGAAACTCTACCGCCAAAATAAAATAACTAAGGATGTGCTCCGCAGCAAACGTTTTGTAGACACTTTCCGAGAAATGGAAGTAGACGAAGAAGAAATCCCACACAATATTTGGGAAAAATACCTAGAAATATGTCCGACTAAAACCATACTAATGCCTGGAGCACGAGAAACACTCGACTACTTAGCTGGCAAGTACAAGCTGCACCTTATCACGAATGGGTTTGCTGAAGTACAACGCAGAAAATTGGCACACTCCGACTTAGGTAAATACTTCCAATCACTTACCATATCAGAAGAAGTAGGAAAGCAGAAGCCGCATCCTTTGGTATTTGAAACAGCTTTAAAAAATGCAAAGAGTTCACTAAAAACGAGTCACTACATAGGTGATAATTTAGAGGCAGATGTAAAAGGAGCTATAGCTAGCGGATGGAAAGCGTACTGGTTAACTAAGGACGACACGATATACCAGCATGAAGATTGTCACTCAATCCAAGATCTGAGAGAATTAAAAGAGATATTTTAAAGCTTAAAAAGCCTAAAAAATTCCACCCAATCCCAAGCGCCATCTCCTCTCCAGCAGTCGTCAAAATTATACTGGGCAATGAAGAGTAGCACAAAAATTAAAACAGAAACAACCCATGTTATTTTAATGACAGACGGTTTCCAAAAACGCAGTAATCCGGACATGGGCAAAGCAAAAAATGCCAAATGCTCAGTAAATCCTCTATGACCAAAGCCACAACCTAAGGTAGGGGACCACCACGCCGCATAAGTAATAGTTATAGCTAAAATGTAGCCAACATATAGCATTGCTTTATAGTTCTTTTTTTGTCGCTGATTAGCTACCCAGACGAAGACTAGCAGTAGAATGGGGATATAGACTAGCACACCATTATTTGCCCCGAACCAAAACTCTAGAAGGTGTAATTTATTCCACCGATTAAAGGTCTCACCGGCATAGCTGTCTGCCAGCAAATTACCATAAGCATACTTATTATAAGCGAGCTGAAGTGCTATTGGAACTAAAGCTATAGTACTTCCAATTACTAGCCCAATTAAAGGTTTTACAAACGTTAGTTTTGGCAGGTCTTT
>DNHN01000110.1 GCA_003485825.1 Bacteroidota bacterium
GGATTCACTATCAACTTACAAAACCCTAGATCTCATAATATAATTGCTGTATCTAGGGATCTTGAAAAGATAGGCTTTGTTATGGGCGCTAAGGTATGTGTCGAAAACGCAGGCAAAATGAATGGAGTTTGGGTCATAGAAGACCGAATGAATAAAAGATGGACTAAAAGAATAGATTTTTTAGTGAATACAACCTTAAAAGGAGGGAAATGGAACAAAGTAAAGATAAAACTTATAAAGGAGTAAGAAAAAGAAAGATGTTTGGTAGATACACTTTTCAAGCAACACTTTCATTTAATAGTAAAACAAAATATCTAGGCTGTTATAAAGACTCTAAAGAAGCTGCAAAAGCCAGGGATTTATACATAATCAAGAATAATATTCCTGTAGAAACTCAAATTTTAAAGAAAAAACTTGCGTAATTAACAATAAACGCATAAATTTGTTAATATGACTTACACTTTAGAGGATATATGGCGAGAAATACGAAATAAAAACTTAGCCGCTAAGATAGACATAGAAGATTCCTTGTCAGCTATATATAAAGGAGTAAAAATTGTAAAGGAGGGCGATGAAATCAGATTATTGTCTACACAGTATGACCTTTATAGGGAGTTTCCAAAAGAAGTATACGATGTTTTTTTAACACAAGGAATAGAGGCAGGAATAGAGAAAAAAAGAAAATATGAAAACCAAAATCGAATCGAATGAAGATTATCACGCTAATAAAAGGTACATCAGCTCTAGTGGTATAAAAAAGATACACAGAAAATCTGTTTATCACTACATAAACGACCTACCTTTTACTTCAAGTTCTATGCAGTTAGGCACGTTAATCCATACAGCTGTTTTAGAGCCTGAAAAGTTAGCAGATGAGTATTACGTCATGCCAAAGGTGGATAAGCGTACAAAGGCCGGAAAAGAAGACTACGCTATGCATGTTGAGAGGGCTAAGGACAAGATTATCATAGACGACTCTATGGTAGAGGTAAAGGATAAGATAGTCAAAAACTTCTTAGCTAATGAAGACGCTGTAAAGTACACTAAAGGCGCTATAGAGCTGTCTCACTACACAGAACTAATGGATGTACCTGTAAAGGTAAGGCCCGATTGTTATAACAAAGAACTTGGATTTATAAGTGATCCAAAAACCTGTCAAGACAACTCACCTAAAGCATTCAAGAGAGATGTATTTAAGTACGGTTATCATTTGCAGGCTGCTTTTTATAGCGATGCGCTAGGCGTTGACCCAAAGAACTTTATCTTTATAGCAATAGAGACCAACCACCCTTACTCGGTACAATGCTACTCGCTTAGTGATGAGATGATAGAGTTCGGAAGAGAGGACTATCAAAGTGCTTTGCTTAAGTGGAAGAAGTACTTAGACACAAACATTGTCACGGCTTACGATGGCTATGAGACTAATGAAAAAGGAATAATAATATTGTAACGCCGAAGCGGGGGCGGCATTATCCCTCGTATTTTAAACACTTTTTATTATGGCACGATTAAATCATGCAAACCAAGGTGGCGAAAGCCAAAACCCAACACAGAAGTACATTAAATGGAAGTCTAACGACAAGTCCTTTAGCTACTATGACAAAGCTAAGGGAGAAGAGGTTAAGATTGGACTACCTTTCAAATTTGTATTTCTTCAGCACTACCACACCGTAAAGGGGTGGCACGACTCTAGTAACAGTGCGATCTATTCTAATGAAGTTTACTACATTGGAAATGAATCAATGACTGTTAGAGCGTTTAAAGGAGGTGAGATTGCCTCTGGAATCTACAAAGAAATCAAAAGCAAGGTAAATTCTTCAGGTGGTAGCTACCACAGATCTGTGTACATTGCTCTTGAAGACGGATCTATTGCTAACCTTTCTATTAAAGGAGCGGTAGTGAAAGAGTGGTCAGACTTTATTGACGCCAGCAAAAACACCATAGACAATCAATGGGTTGTTGTGAATGAGGCAGTAGACCAAAAGAAAGGTAGTGTTTCTTACTCTACCCCTAAGTTTTCCCTAGGTGATAACCTAGACAAGAAAGCTGTGTCAATGGCTGATGATGCCGCAGACAAATTAAAGGTATACATGGATGAGTACTTTGTTAGAGGTAACAAAGAGGTTGATGAACCTGTTACTTTAGCTGATGATTTAGCATTCTAGTAGGCTCTTTAAGTTTAGTTTAATTATAGGGGAGCTTCGGCTCCCTTATTAATCAGAAATAATATGTTAATAATAGTAGATTTAAAACACATAATGAATTTTGTTCAGTCTAATTTAGATGTGGATTTAAGCATCAAAACTAGACAGAGAGAGCATGTAGAAGCAAGAGCTTTGTACTTTAAATTATGCAGGGACTTCACATCTAAATCTTTTTATGATATAGGAAAAAGTCTTAACAAGAACCATGCTACCGTTATTCATGCTGTTAACAATGTATATCCCATGGCTGAGATGTACAACAAAAGGCTTAAGCATTTATATAATGTATTTGAAAAGTCCGCGTCTTCTTATACGGATGGTAAGGTGGAAGAAAAAGATCCCTACCAAGAGAACGTGAAGCTTAATAGCGAAATCATGAGATTGCATTTAGAAATTCAAAGATTGAAAGATGTAATGGATGCAGAGTCTAGCATGTTTGAGGGCTTAGACCAAGATGAAATAGATGCTATCATAGAGAAAATATCTGTATTCAAAAAAGTTATTGAGGCACAAAGACACATGAAATAATGATTACTATATTCAGAAATATAAAAGAAACTTCTGCTCCGTTCTTTAGAGATATAGACTTTGTTTTTGACAGAATAAAAAACGGCAAGTACAAAGATCTTATAGGTCAAATAAGGGCAGAGTCAGATAAGACAAAAAGAAACGAACTAAAGAAAAACTTACCGGCTATATGTTTTTCTGGCACCTTCAATAGAAGGGCTGACGATGCTATCATAGAACACAGTGGTCTTATTTGTTTGGACTTTGATGGGTACGATACGACAGAGCAAATGCTTAGCGATAAGGATTCAATGCGCAATGACAAGTACGTTATGGCGGTGTTTATTAGTCCTAGTGGCAATGGTCTTAAGACTATCGTTAAGATACCTACAGATCCAATAAACCATAAGAAATACTTTGATGCTCTTGAAAAGCACTTTGATTCCAAGTACTTTGATGTTACGTCTAAAAACATTAGTAGGGTTTGCTATGAGTCTTATGATGCTGACGTGTACATAAACAAGGACTCTGAGTTGTGGAGCACCATGATAGAAGAAGAGCCTAAGCCTCTAGAGAGAAAGAAAATAATCTCTACTGTTCCAGTAACTAATGAGAACAAGATAGTTGACAGACTCATGAAGTGGTGGACAAGGGAGTATGGTCTTGTGGAAGGAGAGAGAAACGCTAACGTGTTTAAGTTGGCTGCTGCCTTTAATGATTTCGGCGTGAGTAAATCTTTGGCTGAATATGTTATAGGTCAGATGGAGTCTTCTTCGTTTCCAATGAGTGAGATTCGAACCACTATCAACTCTGCCTATAAAAGCGTAGAGAAACATGGGACAAAGTTCTACGAGGACGAAGAAGAGTTGCACAAAATACGCACCAAAATAAATAAGGGAGCGTCCTCAAGGGAAATAAAAAAAGACCTTCGCAACTTAAACATGGATGATGACTCGATCGAGGAAGTGATTGTTTCTCTAGAAAAAGATTCTAGTGTTTCAAAGTTTTGGACAAAGAGCGATAAAGGGACTATCAATGTAGTGCACTTTTTATTCAAAGAGTTTTTAGAGCTTAATGGATTCTATAAGTTTGCCCCTCATGGATCGGATAAGTACATGTTTGTCAGGGTTTCCAATAACCTCATCAACAAGGCTAGCGAGGAAGAGGTTAAAGACTTTACGCTTAAGCATCTTATGAATTATGATGACTTGTCTATATACAATTACTTTGCTGACAAGACAAGATTCTTTAAGGAAGACTTTCTTTCAATGCTTGATACGGTTAATATATATTTCGTGGAAGACACAAAAGAAAGTTCTCATATATACTTTAGGAACTGCGCTCTTAAGGTTGACAAGGACAACATAGAGATGATAGACTACGTTGATCTAGGCGGTTATGTTTGGCAAGACCAAGTGATAGATAGGGACTTTGAGATTTGTGACGTTACGGACTGTGATTTCAAAAAGTTTATATCCAATATATCAGGATCAAACGCTAAGAGAATTCAATCTTTAGAATCTACTATAGGTTTTTTAATGAGCGGATATAAAGACCCTGGGTATTGCCCTTCGGTTATATTGAATGACGAGGTACTTACGGATATTCCTGAAGGAGGAACAGGTAAAGGTCTTTTTGTTCAGGGCATTAGTCAGATGAAAAAAGTATCCTATATAGATGGAAAGACTTTTTCTTTTGATAAGCAGTTTGCGTATCAAACTATAACGACAGACACGCAGCTAATATCTTTTGATGATGTAAGAAAGGACTTTAACTTTGAGAGGTTGTTCTCTGCTATTACTGAAGGAATAACTATCGAAAAGAAAAACAAAGATGCTATTAGTATTCCGTTTAAATATGCTCCTAAGATCATTATCACAACAAATTACGCTATAAAAGGTAAAGGTAATTCGTTTGTTAGAAGGAAGTGGGAGTTAGAATTTACTCAGCACTATACTTCTGAATTAACGCCTATGGATGAATTTGGAAGAAGATTGTTTGATGAGTGGGATAAGGATGAGTGGTGTTCTTTCGATAACTACATGATACATAACCTTCAGTTTTATTTGAAGGAAGGTCTTGTGAAGTCTGCATTCAAGAATCTGAATCTAAGAAGACTCGTTGCCGATACAGCAGTAGAGTTTGTTGAGTGGTTAGGGCTTGTCAAGGGTTCTCTTCCCAACCCTTTGATAAAGAAAAACAAGAGGATGCTGAAATCGGATCTACATAAGGATTTTGTTGACGACAATCCTGACTTTGATTCAAGAGGTAAAAACCAAATCTCTAGAATAACATTCTATAAGTGGCTATCTCACTATGGATCTTACGAAGCAGATGTTACTGTTGAAGAAGGAAGAGACAGGGCTGGCAGATGGATAATGTTTAAAGAGAAAGACTATGAAGAAAAAGGACAAGAAGATCTCAGATTTTAGATGGTGTATAGACAATGATTTTCAGGTATATGTTAAACCATTTGACAACTACGCAGGATGTAATAAGTTCGTTGTTGTTGTTAGAAAAGGGGGCATATCTTCTGAAGGATTAGATGTACTGTACAAAGACGGAAAAACCTACAAAAGCAAAGAGATTGTTGGAGAAAAAATTTATAAGAACACAAAAGAGGCTAGCGAGGCGGTTGTGAGGCTTCATTCAGAATTAAGAGAAAGATATGGTTGAGTTTAGAGATTATCAGAAAGACATAATAAAACAGGCATTGGACATATTAAAAGTAAACAGATTCGTTTACTTGGCGATGGAGGTTAGGACAGGTAAAACGCTTACAAGCCTTGGTTGTGCTAGCTTTATAAAGTCCGTGCAGAATGTTTTGTTTATCACAAAGAAAAAGGCTATTAGTAGTATAAAGTCGGATTATGATTTGCTTAATCCTGGCTACGAGATCACTATCATCAATTATGAAAGTCTCCATAAGATTAGTAATAAGGGCTGGGATTTAATTGTTGTTGACGAAGCTCATGGGTTAGGTGCTTTCCCTAAGCCGAGTAGGAGGGCAAAAGATATAAAGACTTTAATACAGTTTAATAATCCTTATGTGATATTCCTATCGGGGACACCAACGCCTGAGTCTTATAGTCAGATGTATCATCAGGTTTATGGATTGCCTAACAATCCATTTAGCAAGTACTCTAACTTTTATAAGTTCGCAAAAGATTGGGTTTATGTTGTTCAGAGGAAGATAAATGGGTTCAATGTAAACGACTACAGTAGTGGTAAGGAGGCTATAATAAGAATGATGAGACCTTATACTATTTCATTTACTCAAAAATCCGCAGGGTTTGAGTCTTCAATAGAGGAGGAGATACTAACTGTTAGAATGAAGCCAATCACATACACTTTATGTAGGGCTATAAAAAAGGATTTAGTAATAGAAGGAGAGAACGAGGTTATATTGGCTGATACAGGAGCTAAGCTTATGTCTAAGATGCACCAGCTTTATAGTGGCACTGTTAAATTCGAAAGCGGCAAGAGTAAGGTTATAGACTACACTAAGGCTGAGTTTGTAAAAGACAGGTTCAAAGATAAGCGAATAGGTATGTTTTATAAATTCAAAGCTGAACTAGATGCCATAAAGACTGTGTTCGGAAATGATGTTTGCGATAACCTAGAGGATTTTGATTCTGGAAAATGTCAGCACATAGCGTTACAGATTGTATCGGGACGTGAAGGAATATCACTTAGAAACGCAGACTTCATTGTGTTTTATAACATAGACTTCAGTGCTACAAGCTATTGGCAAGCTAGAGATAGGATGACTACAAAAGACAGGAAACACAATAAAGTGTATTGGATCTTTTCTGAGTTTGGAATAGAGAGAAAAATACATAACGCAGTAAGCAGTAAAAAAGACTACACATTAAAGCATTTTAAGAACGATTTATTATATTTGTAATTATGACAATAGGAGAAAAATTAAGAGTAAAAAACTACCCATTAGAAGTAACTTATAACGAAGGAACATCTACCTACCTTGAAAACGAGGGTGGATATTGGGAGATAGTTGAGAGAGACGAACAAGGAAACATTATTTCTTACGAAACATCTAACGGCGTGATCATTGATTACGAGTACAAAGATGGAAGAACTTTTTTTGAAGCTAAAAGAGTTTAATGACAGAGCAGCAGATACAAAAGAAAAGAATAGACCAACTTGAAAAGGAAGGCTATTATGTATTGAAGCTGATTAAAACAAACAAGAATGGAATACCTGATGTTGTAGCGATGCACCCTGAAAAGGGTGTATTGTTCTCAGAGATAAAAACACCAAAGGGTAGACTTAGTAAAATACAAGAATACAGACTTAAAGAAATAAAAGGATATGGGTTCGACGTTGAAGTATACAGAGGAGATTGATTCAGTTTATATATCTGGTCATGTTGATTACATTATCAGTACTGATTATTTAGAGTACTCCGATCAAATAATGGATGCACTTGGTTACATCCCTAGTTACGAAAGAGATAGTGTAATGACTTACGCTTTTGTAGTAAAGGGCTATGAAGATGTGTTCTTTCTTATTGCTGTTTATTACGACAGCAACACAGAAGTAATGCTAGATGGTATTAAAAAAATAAGCATAGATGAATTTTTAGAACATGTAAGTAACGATCAATATTTAAAATATGGAATATAATTACGATGACATTGAGAAGATTATTGGATTCACGTCTTGGAGTGATTCTAAAAAAATAAGTGAGCTGTTTAGAATAGACTCATGGATGTACACCAACCTCGGCTCTGATTCAACTGAAAAAGAAAGGGCTTCTGTAGAGAGGAAGTCAAAGCGCATATATAAAGAAATATCCAAAATAGATCCAATGATAGGATCTGAGTTGCTCAGAAGCATACTATAGTTGATAACTTTTAATAAATAAACCTCATCTTTTTATTAACTTTGTGTTAATAAAATTACTTTAATGAAGTACGAGGATGACAATTTGAGGTATATCAATAATGTCACAAAGCAAATAAACAATATCGTTGATGATGTATACGAAGCTTTAGTTGACTCCGAATATGAGCAGGCCAGCATTTTAATATTGAATCTTCTAGAAGTCATTGAAGATTTGCAAAAATCAATCACAAATGAAATCTAATCAAATTATTAAGGAGCGTTCTTTTGACATCTATGATTCCGGAATAACAAGACCTACAGACATAGCTAGGAGGCTTGTTGATGAAGGATACATAGACAACGAAAGTGTAAGAAATTTTAGAAGAACAATCAGTAACTGGGTCAAATCTAAATACGTTTCAGATACTAACCCTGGCCTAGCTTTAGAATGTGATGCAGTTGGTATACCATTGGACTCTGTAAAGCACGGATGGTACAAGGGTAAGCATTGGTCAATAGCATTTAAAGCTGATGTCAATGAAGGTCCTTCCTTTGAAGATATGCTGAAGGATCACATGGATGATGTGAAAAACCACGCGTTCAAGTATGAGAAAATAAAAAGAGAGCCGCTTGATAGACCTCATCTATTAGTCATAGATCCAGCGGATGTACACATAGGTAAGCTTGCTTCTGCTTTTGAGACCGGAGAAGATTACAACAATCAAATAGCAGTGCAAAGAGTAAGAGAAGGAGTAGATGGTATTATACAAAAGGCTCAGGCGTTTGACATTGAAAAGATAATCTTTGTAGCTGGTAACGATATACTTCACATTGATACACCTAAAAGAACAACGACTTCAGGAACGCCACAAGACACTGATGGAATGTGGTACGACAACTTTTTAATAGCAAAGAAGCTTTACATAGAAGTTATAGATAGGTTAATGCAAGTGGCAGATGTACACTTCATGTACAACCCATCTAACCATGACTACGTCCATGGATTCTTCCTAGCTGATGCTATATCTAATTGGTATAGAGATTGCGAGAACATAACGTTTGACGTTAGCATTGCTCACAGAAAGTATTACGCATACGGAAAGAATTTGATCTGCACTACTCACGGTGACGGGGCTAAGTGGAACGACCTAACAAAACTAATGGCATCTGAATCCGATGCATGGGAAGGTGGTCAAAGCAAGCAGAGAAGGTATGTTTATACTCACCATGTGCATCACAAGATCGTTAAGGATGATATAGGTGTTACCATTGAGAGTTTAAGAAGTCCAAGTGGCACAGATGCTTGGCACCATAGAAATGGTTATCAGCATGCTCCTAAAGCTGTTGAAGGATTTATACACGACAAACTACACGGACAGGTAGCTAGGCTATCTCATTTATTCTAGAGCTATGAAGATAATAAAAATGGACAATCTAAATATGTTCTACATACTCCCCACATTGGCTTTCTATTGGGATGATGAGTATTTTGCTATAAATTTTAGTATCTTCAAGTGGACATTTGAAATAATCCTTAGAGACTATGAGTGAGCATGACTTAAGAGAACTTGGATTTGAAGTTGTACACATTCATGATTTTGATTTAGGAGAAGAGCCTTTCTATTATTATGTATGGAGGATCGGAGAAGATCTTCATGGATATTTAATATCGTGCACTGACGATGAGGTTGAAAACGGAAAGTGGGTAGTGTATGAAACTAACTCGGATTATGTTGTCAAATTCACTAAGATAGACGACCTAAGAAATTATATAGGAATAATAAAAAGAAATTTAGTTTTATGAAAGAGCAAGAGCTTATAAAGATGGTTAACAAGACCAAGAATATTGAAGGCAAGATGGTGGCCTTGATTTCTCAGATCAACAACATGAAAGATTTAATGATTGGAACTGTTGAGACTTTGAAAAGGATGCCTGGATATGAAGAAGCTTTAGACAAGTTGAAGCAAGATGTTTCTGACGAACCTAAACTAGAAAAGTAATGGTGGACTACTGGGATCAAACATCAACATTTCCTACTCAGAAAAACGATCCTATCGTAAATTCTGTTGTAAGACAGTTCAGTGATAGAAGTAGAATTGGAATTGAAAAATATAATACCACTCTAGCTGAAAACGATCTGCCTCTGATCGAATGGCTAGAGCACTTAAAGCAAGAGCTAATGGATGCCACCCTTTATATAGAAAGGGCTAAGCAAGAAATTGTTAATAAAAAACAAACAAAGGAAGGATTATAATTCCTATATTTGTTATCTGAAGTACAATACTATATAGCTGATTTCTCTGAGTGATTTTTCTTTATTTCTGATGTGTGGACAAGGGAGCTTTACAGCTCCCTTTTCTATTGAAATGCTTTGTTTAAGTCTTCTTCTATTTTATTTTTAGGATCTACTTTCTTTTCTTCTTTAGGCTTACTCATGCTCTGTTGCATATTTTCTAAAGATTCTTCAACGCCTCCAAAACTTGTTGGTATCCCCATAGCTTCGTAGTTAGGTCTTTTTGTTACAGTATACTCTCTTTGCAGTAGTCTCTCTGTGCTGTTTAAAAACTTTTTAAGATCTGCGCTTTGAACAAATACGTTTAATATCCTTCCTTGTCTTAGAACAGCCGCGGCATCCATTGCTTTAGGAACAACCCATCTGTCTTCTCCTCCGAAAGGATTAGGCAGTCTTCCTGTTTCGTTTTTAATTGCATTAACCAAAGCTATTCCGTCATCTAGTGCTAATGTAGCTATACCCATGTTTTTGCTAATTATTTCAGCAAGATCTTCAGTGGTAAGAGTCTCATCTCCATCAACGAAAATATCTCTTATGTCTTTTGAGTATACGTTGAACAACTCCTCTCCGGCCGTGTCATTTAGCGCTGCCATTAAAAATTCATTAACAGCTGAAGGGGCTGGCGCTGGTATAAGTCCCTCAAATAATGAAGTATAAAACTCTTTTCCTAAATCTCTTTTGTAATTAGAAATTTGAAATTGATTCAGCCTTGCGTCATCTGTGTTGAGATAATTACTGCTTCTAAACGTGTTAATTATTCTGTCATATTCATCATCGAATCCGACTAAAGAGGAAAGAGCACCTGCAAATGCTTTGGTCATCATTATACCAACAGCCGGCTGAATAGACTTAAACACTCCTATCTCGACAACCGCTGAAGTTAATCTTCTCCAGGCTTTTGCTTTGTCGGCTTCCGTTGCGGTTTGCTTATCGTTAATGATAGACCAGTCATTAGCCATACCAACTTTTCTATTGTATGCGAACCTACCGAATGGAAACACTATATTGGAGATCATTTTCCCGCTAAAAGCTTTTCCGTTATTCCAGTCATTAGAAAGCATTTGAGATCTATCTATTTGTTGGTCTGCCCAGGCAACAGCGTCCATGTCTACATTCTCTTTTGACCAAGATAAAAACTCTTTAAAAGACATATCTTTAACATCAGAGTTTCTAGTTTGAATCATTCTGTCGTAGTAAAATGCTAGCCAAGAAACTTGTCCAGCGATCTTATCTGATTGGCCTAGAGACAAATCAAGAGTTTTATCTGAAATCTTTCCTAGACCATCCATGGTTTTGTCCCAAGCTTTTCTTGGAAGACCAACAGCCTTTCTCTTTTTTGTTTTGTCTAAAAACGCAGAAGGCTTTCTTTGTTCCAGTCCACTTCTTCTAGATGTTGCTGAGTATGATAACAATTCTTTGGCGTCATCGTTTGATTGCATTTCTGCTGTCAAATTTCCACTCATAAATCTCGCTATAGACTCCAATAAGAAACCTCTAGCTTTGTTACCTACTATCATTGTGGAAGCGAGCATTGCTGAAGTGGCCTGAGAAGTTCTCATGCTCAAGGTACTGAGTCTAGTTGCTGTTACTTGTTTGGTTATAACATTCAAAAGATCTTCTCCAAGTGACACCTTTCTCGCTTGAACTTGTCCTACTGACTGTATTGATTGGTCTATTAGGTTTATTTTTTCATTAAGCCTATCTCTCAAAAATTCAAAATCAGAAACCTCGTTGATTGGGTTCTTCTTACTTTCTGTGTCAAATATATTTTCAAAAGCCTTGCTGTTGACAACGCCTCTCATTTTGTCTAGGTCAGGTCTGAGTGAAACCTCTGCTTGTAGATTTTCTAAAGACCTAAATACCATTGCTACAAAATTGTCAGGAACAATTACTTTGTTGGTGTCTTTTATGTCATCAAAAGAAAATGTCTCTTGCATTGACATCGGTCCGACAACCATGTTTTCAAAGTCGCTTCTTGTTTCAGGAGTAGTGTTGTTGTCCCCTAATACTGAGTAAAAAGATGGTATGTAGTTTTCAAACACTGTTGGAGTTTTGCCATGTCTTTTTATCATGTGTTCAAACACCTGATCTTTTATAGGTTGGAATACTTCTTGAAGTTTTTTAAGTGCGCTAACAACATCTTTGTCTGCATTTCTATATACATCTTCTATTGAATTGGCGTCTTTGAATAATCTATTGTAAGCCTCTGTGTACACCTCTCTTCTTTGCTTTCCAAAATCACTATCATCAAGTTTTCTAAGTTGGTCAATGTTCGAGAACAGTATGTTTTTCTGGTTCTTAAAATGTTGAGCAGGAGTAACTCCTTCTTCTATTTTCGCCAGATGAGAAAGTATAACCATCTCGTTTACTCCATTGTCGCTAAATACGTTCTCAAGTCTTTTTTTACTTACTTTTCCATCTAAGAAATTACCTGCTAAAAAAGCATCTACTTCTGCATCTACCTTGTTTTTAACGCCAGAGAATTTAGCGTCTATTTCGCTAGACAAATTCTTTATAGGAGATCCCATTCTGTCGTTCTTAAACATCATAGAAAGCACGTGGTTTATACCAGCCATTTCTGTTAAAGATCCTATCGTTCCAGCTCCTTTATAACCAGTGAACATAGATTCAAGGTACGTTACGGGAACTATTTTTTCTGAAGTTGGGTTGAATTTTTGAATCTCATAAATAACACTTCTAGCGTCAGCTAAAGTTGAGTATGCTCTGTCTAATGCAGACTGAAAAGTCTCAGGATTAAGTATGGTTCTGTAGAATTGGTTTATTTCATTTTTCTGAAACAAAGTCATGTCATCTTCAGTAACTGTATTTAGATAATCTAAAAGACCATCTATTTTGCTTTGAGAATCAGAAAATTCTTTGGCTAAAGACTTGTCTACAAGAGCAGCCGCCGACTGTCTTGCTTGTTTTTCATAAGAAGTCTTGCCTTTTGGAGCTGCTTTATTTGCGGTAACTCTTTCTTTGAATTTTTCATTTAGCTCTCTAGCTTTGTCTATTGCCTCTTGCTTTGCTTTGTTTTCTGCAAGATCCATATTAATGGATACATATCCTTCGTCACCAGGTTTTTTGTCTCCATTTATTAATTGATCCAAGTCCTTTTCATTATCTATGAAGTCCATAAACTCATCCACAGACAATATTCCTGCATCTATAAGATCCGCTCCAATACTATTACTTAAAGCTTCATATCTAGATTTAGCGTCTTCGACAATTTCTATTGGGTTGTTATCTATTTCTTCCTCAACTTTTTTGTTGTCTACTTTGTTTATTATTTCTATAACTTTATCCGCAAACTCAGTCATCTGCTTTTCTGCGTCTAACCTCTGTTGAGATCCTTTGGGGAATGTTTTTGCTTGTTTGGCTTTTTCTCTGATTCTAAGTACGTTCTTGGAAATGTCAACAATATCTTGAGGAGTAGCATCTTCCTTAAACATTTGAACTGCTCTCTCTCTTTCTGCGACTATTTCTTTACCTAGAGCATCTCTTTCATCTAATATAGATTGGTCTAACTTGTCCTCTCCTATGCTTTCTATCTCCAACTCAAGAGCATTGAACATGTCGTATTTCTGCTTTATTTTAGTATCTGATATGGCATCTGCCAACAGATTGTGAACAACACTCTTTGAAGCTTTGTTCATTTTAGTATAAGCAACAGTGGATAATGGTAGTGTAGTAAATGGAACCGTTAAAGCAGTGTTTCCGATTTCTCTAACATAATCTCTGATTGAGTAATCTTTTATACCGTACATCTCATCAACAAACATGTTAGATGCCTTTATAAGGGATTCTTCTTTCAATTCGTTTTTAAGAGATTTACCAGACAAGTTTGTGAATTTAGAAACAGAACTTTTTACATAACTATCAACGAACTTTCGGGTTTCGTTCATACTTTGTTGTGCCATCATCTCTGGCGATCTGCTTAATCCTTTTAGGAATTGATATGTAAAAGCATATGTAAATGCTGTCTCAACCAGTGCTTTTGAAGCTGCTATACCTCTAGCTCTAGTTAATGTTAAATCACCATAATTATTATATTGCCCTGTGGGATCTCCTGTTTGTTTGATGTAATCCCTTATTTCGTTCATTTCTTTGATACTTCTACCATAAGTAGAGAGACCCGTTACCGTTAAGCCTACTTCAGGAGCAAATAGGTATAGCGCAGTCACTGGTATAGATTGCGCAGACGCATCAAATCCTTTAAACAAAAACTCGGAAACAGACTCTGATGAAGATATATCTCCTTCAGCAATTATGGTTCTATCCTTTAAATCTTTCGACCATTTTTTTAATTTAGAATGCTTTAGCGAGTACATTTGATCCATCATAGAATCAAAAGCTAATTGATTATAGTCTTCCCCACTCATGAACATTTTGTTTGTAATCTTGAAAGTGGATGATGTAAGCATTTTTTGAGCGTCAAGCAAAGCCTCCATGGTATTATCAATCACTTCCAAAGATGATCCGGCAAGCTGACTATTAAAGCTATTTACAGTGGTGTTATTAAGTTGTCTTTCATTTAAAGCAACCGCCTCTTTTATGAGGTCGCCAAAGAAAATGTTTTGCTCTAATGCATCTCCTGAAACTTCTACAGAAATATCTCCTGAAACAGTGGCTTTTCTTAATGTGTAATCAGTGAGAAAGTCGTATAGCTCATTGTAGGAAGATTCAACACCTCCTATTTTTATCTCTGGTATCTTAACATCTCTAATATCTAATCCTTCTTGTATAAAAGAATAGATCTGGGAATCATCAAAGGCCTTTACCCCTCCGTTGTAGTTTATCAGATCAGCCACAGTGTTAGAGAAGTCATTTCTGAGCTCTAGGTTTCTAGTCCTCATGTCTTCTAATGCTTTTTTATCAGCATTAAGCTTGTCCATTCTGTCTTGGTAAGATATATCAGCTACCCTTAGGTATGTACCTGAAGGAGTGAGAGATGGCTCTAGTTCTGATATTTCTTTGTTTATCTCTCTGATCTTTTTATTAATACCAGACAAGTCAGAGCTTGCTATTTCCCTAGATTGTTTTGGTTGTTCTATATTTGCTTTCAATTCAGAACGAACCTCATCAAGTCTTTCCTTAGCATACTCATCATTAGGATTTTCTTCTAACTTTTTGTTTAGTCTTGATATTTCTGACTGATACTTATTGGTTTTATCTTGAGGATCATGTTTAGAATAGTATTGAAAAGTATTTAGATCAAAAAGATTAGACTTCAACCTCTTTACAGCCCCTATAGGATTTGATTCAAATTCTGATTGGTAGTTGTATATAAGATTCTGAGTGTTTTCGTTTAGAAACTCTCTTAAAGTTTTAGACTGGTTCATTAAGAACAATTCTTTTTCACTACCCTTCCCCATGTAACCAGCTTTTATAGCTGAAGACGCTACAGAAGTTCCTAAGAAAGGTAAGCTAGAAGTGCTTGCGCTTTCAAACATCAAATTCATAGACCTGTCTATAAATCCGGTGTTTAGATCTAAATCTAATGATTTTCCGTTAGGTGCTTGGATGCTTACTTTGTTTGATAAAGGAGCTTCTTCTTTTACTTTGAAGCCTTTGCCGACAAGCATTTTTGATAGAGAAACTTTTACTTCAGTTTCATTTCTGTTTAGAAAATCAGAATTTATGTCTTTATATAGGTCATCTCCTATCCTTAAGGATTCTTTCTGTCTTTTCTCTGCAATGTATCTAGATCTTTTTTGAGCAGCACTCAGATCCACAACACCCATCCCGTCTTGGACAGGCTGTGATTCCAAAGAAGGCTTTTGTTGATCCAACGTGGAATCCAATTCCGTACCTCCGTTCTGAACATCCTTTTTTTTTTCAGGGAAAGAGAATCCTCTATCTGTTGCATATCCAATCAAGTCTTCTTCTGATTGGATTTTTATATTGAATTTCTCCTCCATTGACTTCATCAACATTGCTCTGTTTGATGGCATCAACAACTCAGGATTGCTTTTTTTGAGGCTTTCTAAATATTCTAAGTACTTATCCATTTATTTTATTTTTGAAGCATTTCTAAAGTTTCTCCAATAGCATTTCTAAATACACTTGGATCATTCATATCTTCTCCGTCGGATTCTTTTTTATTCTTGATCATATTAAAAGCATCTCTTATTTGAGTGTTTTTATTTATGTACTGTTGCCATAATGGAAATAAGGAGTCGTCTTCCAACGGGTTTGAAACGTCAGGAGTAATTTTTTCTGTTTTTTCAGTGTTAGTAACGTCAATTTCGTATTCTTTACCTTTCTCTACTACTCCAGCTTGCTCCTTTGTGGTTGTAACAGAAGACGATACATTTCCTTTTATTCTTATATTATAAGGACTAGAAAAGCCTTCTCTTGTCAATAATCCTGATGTATCTCCTGCTTTTAGATTTTTAACAAGGACAAAACCATTTATAGATTTCCACTGCCTGTCTGAAGAAGAACTGATGGCTATGTCTTGAAGCTCTTTAGCGCTAAATACAGTAGGTGTGTTTAATGCGTAAACCTTAACTTTTGATTTATCAGTTCCTATATAGTTTCCACCTTTATCAAATAGGTCGTAGTTTAGCTTCTTAAATGAAGCTTGCTGATCGCTATCCAAAGATTCGTAATTTTCAACTACACTGCTGTTAGTTAATTTTACTCCTCTAGCCGTCATCATGGTGCCTAATATTGAATTTGAATCATATTCTGCTCCAGGTTTCAATCCGTCAGCATATTGTATACCTGGGTCTGTTGCTTTTGTTATAGCTACAGGGGTTATAGACTCATCATCAGCTTTAGGTTGTAAGGCTTTGCTTCCGAACATAAGGTCATATTTCTCTATGGTGTATCCCTCCATAGCGTCTATAACTTTCTCTTTAAGTTCGTTTATGTCCTCTGGCCTGTATGAAAGCCACTTAGTAGGATTTACGTATTCTATGTCTTTTCTTTCAGCTTCCTTCTTGTCGCTTGTGATAACACTTAAATCTAAAGCGGCATCAACTATTTGAGCCTCCGTAAAGCCTTTAACCTGAGCTTCAACAAGTGGTTTAACCATTTCTGTATTGAAGTTATAGGTCTCAGTTTTCACTCCTGTAGTGGCATTTAAGGTCTCCCAGGTACCTTTATCTTCTATAATGTCTTTTAAAGCAGCATCAACATCAGCTCCTACATCAGTAGCTAACAATGCTTGCATCATAGCTGGGGATCCAGAGACAACCTTGCCTTCATCGTCAATAGTTGATATAACCATCGAACCATCAGGCTTTGCTGAAACAGAAAAGTTCTTAAGCATGTTTTCTAAAAGCTCACTTCTAAATCCATTAACCTTGTTGTCTTTTCCTTCTGCTTGATACCCTTCTATAGTTTTGTTTCTATCGTCTATATTATTCCAGAAACCAGCGAATCTAGTGGCATTCGCAGTAAGTAGTCTTTGTATTTTTGTGTGCTCGTCAGCATCTATATCGCCTCTTCTTAATCTCCAATTATTGTATGCGGAAATCTCTCCAAAGTTTTTTATGAGTTTATCTACAG
>DNHN01000127.1 GCA_003485825.1 Bacteroidota bacterium
TATGCAGCACATTGGAAGTATAAGGAAAACTCTAAAAATCAGACGACCAATAACCTCGATAATTGGCTTACACAAATCAGAGAAATACTAGAAGATCAAGACGGAACAGCCTTAGACTTTTTAGATGAGTTTAAAATGAACTTATATGCTAAAGAGGTCTTTGCCTTCACCCCAAAAGGGATGATCAAAAAACTACCTAAAGGTGCCACTGCCCTTGATTTTGCATTTGAAATACATACTGAAGTTGGGGCAAAATGCTTAGGTGCAAAGGTCAACGGTAAACTCGTTCCTCTGAGCTACGAAATAGAAAACGGCGATCAAATAGAAATACTCACTAGTGCCAAACAAACCCCGAATAAGGACTGGCTCAATTTTGTAAAAACATCTAAGGCTAAGACCAAAATAAAGCAAAGCTTAAAAGACAATAAGCGGGCAATAGCCTCTATCGGAAAGGAAGCGCTCTCCCGCAAAATGCGAAATGCAGGATTCCAATACACCGTAGACAATCTAAATAAGCTCGTATCTTACTTTAGAACTGAAGATGAACTAGAACTCACCTATCAGATAGGGACTGGGTCAATTGACAAAGAAAAATTAAAACTAAAGGAAATACTGGTAGAGACAAAATCAGTTCATAAACCTGGGAAAGAACGAGAAGAGTCACTCAACCTAAAAAAGAAAACATCTTCTGAACTTCTTCTTGGAGATGCGACTGTTGATTTAGAGTACACACTTGCTCCTTGCTGTAATCCTATACCTGGAGATCAAGTGGTAGGATTTATCACGGTAGGTGGCGAAATAAAAGTACATCAGACCATTTGTAAAAATGCCCAAAACCTGATGTCTAAATATGGATATAGAATTATCAAGGCACGATGGGGAGATGATACTCAAAAAGAAGAGGCATTTGAGGCCGCATTGGAGATTTCAGGCATTGATTCGCTCGGATTAGTAAGTAAAGTTACCGACATTGTATCCAAACAGTTGAAAGTCAACATGAAATCAATCAGTTTTGAATCTTTGGATGGGACCTTCGTAGGCAAATTAAAGCTACAAGTATCTGATAAAGAGCATTTAGAACAACTTATGGGAGTACTTCGTAGTATAGACCAATACATAAAAGTAGCTAGAATTGACCTAGATACCATACCAAAACTAAAATAAATCAAATGGATAACGCCACAGATATAAAAGAAGACGTAAAAAAACTGTTTACTGCTTACCTTGAAAAAAAAGGTCAGAGAAAGACACCTGAGCGTTATGCTATTTTAGATGAAATATATAGTAATAAGAAGCATTTTGATGTGGATACACTCTATATACAGATGAAAAACAGGAACTATCACGTCAGTAGAGCTACCGTATATAATACGCTGGATCTGTTACAAGAGTGTGGTTTAGTTATCAAGCATCAATTTGGACAAAATATGGCTCAATTTGAGCAAGCCTATGGATACAAGCAGCACGACCATATCATCTGTAATACATGCGGAAAGGTTATGGAGTTTTGCGATCCACGTATTCAGCAAATCACTTCAAAAATGGCAGAACTATTAAATTTTGAAGTATCAAGACATTCATTAAATCTATACGGAGACCCATTAGTAGATGACTTAGGCCTCTGTATGAACTGTGACAATCAAGTAAAAGTAGTAGAAAAAAAATAGATGGTAGACGTATTATTAGGCCTACAGTGGGGAGATGAAGGAAAAGGCAAAATAGCCGATTACCTAACTCCAAAATATGATGTAGTAGCTCGTTTTCAGGGAGGACCAAACGCCGGTCACTCACTAGAATTTAATGGCATGAAACATGTCCTAAACACTATCCCCTCAGGGATATTCCATGACGGATGTGTCAATATCATAGGAAACGGTGTCGTAATAGACCCAGTCCTATTTATGGCAGAAATAGACCGTACAGCAGCAGCCGGAGCTAATGTAATGGAGAACTTACGTATCTCTTATAAAGCTCATGTCATTATGCCTACACATAAGATCTTAGATGCTGCGAGTGAATGGAGCAAAGGAGATAAAAAAATAGGCAGTACACTGCGCGGAATAGGACCTACCTATCGCGAAAAAATAGGTAGAGGAGGACTTCGAATTGGCGAGTTATTTGCTCCTGATTTTGAGAAAAACTACCACGAAAAAAAAACAAGATCCCTTCAATTAGTGGAGCAGTTTGGGTTCACAGACTTCGATTTACCAGCTATGGAGAAAGAGTTTTTTGAAGCTGTAGAACGATTAAGACAGTACAAGTTTGTCAACAGTGAATACCTTGTAAACGAGCACATTACTAATGGTAGTAATATACTTGCCGAAGGTGCTCAAGGAAGTATGTTAGACATCGACTTCGGTTCGTACCCATTTGTGACCAGTAGCAATACCACCGTAGGAGGTGTATCTACTGGCCTGGGAATAGCACCAAAGCATATCAATAAAGTGAAAGGAATCTTCAAGGCATACTGCACTCGAGTAGGCAGTGGACCATTCCCTTCAGAATTACATGATGATATGGGAGAGCATATCCGTAAAGTGGGCAATGAGTTTGGAGCCACGACCGGTAGACCTCGTAGAACAGGATGGTTAGACTTAGTAGCACTTAAATATGCTATTATGCTAAGTGGAGTAGACGAACTATGCATGATGAAGGCAGATTGCTTGAGTGGTATAGATGAAGTAATGGTAGGCACCAGCTACAAAGGAGATATTATAGAAACTGATCAAGTTCCTTTTGACCTCAACGTCGATAATTTTAAATCTGTATACGAATCACATCCAGGATGGCACGAGGATATTACGCAGTGTAAAACCCACGATTCACTTCCAGCAACCTTCCAAAACTATATCTCAGATATCGAACGTCAGATAAACACTCCTATCAGTATTATCTCTGTGGGACCCGGTAGAGATCAAACTATAGTTAATACTAAGTAAAGAACTATTCATAAGGCTGAGGAGTTCAACCGTAAGCCTTTTAAATAACTTATAACCAATAATTTACAACCAATATGGACGCATACATATTCCCAGGACAAGGAGCCCAATTCGTAGGAATGGGCAAAGAGCTTTATGAAAACAACGAGGAGGCAAAAGCACTTTTCGAAAAAGCCAATGATATCTTAGGCTTCAGAATCACAGATGAAATGTTTGATGGCACTGATGATGGACTAAAGCAAACCAACATTACACAGCCCGCTGTATTTTTACACTCTGTCATCCTAGCAAAAACACTAGACAACTTCAATCCAAGTATGGTGGCAGGACATAGCTTAGGCGAGATATCTGCATTGGTAGCAGCCAATTGCTTATCGTTCGAGGATGGGCTTAAGCTAGTAGCTATACGCGCAAATGCTATGCAAAAAGCTTGCGAGGCCAATCCAAGTACAATGGCTGCTATAATAGGCTTAGATGACTCTATAGTAGAAGAAGTATGTGCGAGCATAGACGAGGTAGTCGTAGCTGCCAACTACAACTGCCCAGGGCAGCTAGTCATCTCAGGCAGCAATGAAGGGATAGACAAAGCATGTGAAGCTCTTACAGAAAAAGGAGCTCGTAGAGCACTTAAACTTCCTGTAGGTGGTGCATTCCACTCTCCGCTTATGGAGCCTGCAAGAGAAGAGCTAGCAGCAGCTATAGAAGAGAGTACTTTCAATACTCCTACTTGTCCAGTATACCAAAACGTAAGTACCCATGGAGAAACCAATCCTGAATCGATTAAAAAGAATCTCGTAGCTCAACTGACCTCGCCAGTAAAATGGACTCAGAGTGTACAACATATGATAGCTGATGGTGCTACCAAGTTTACCGAAGTAGGCCCTGGGAAAGCACTCCAAGGGATGCTCATAAAAATCAATAAAGAAGTAGAGCGAGCAGGTATTTCCTAGTGACTGGGTTTCTTTCTTCGGTCAGTGCTTCTATTCCATATTAACATCACATCTGAAACTACAGTTCGTGTAACCTTACATAAATCTAAAAGTAAGGTTACACGAAACTATCCCCCTATAGCCTAAATTAGTTATTCGAAAACGTCTTCTCCGCACTGAAAGTGATGTGTAACTCCTCTCCTCCCCTTTTCCTTAATCTGAGAGTATAAAATATACTCCCCATCAAAAAATCACATACTATTCCATTAGAGTATGGCAATTTTTAGCTGCTAAACTTATCCATTAAAACGCTTAGGTATAAGGCACTAATTTGCTTCATTGTGGTATTCAAGTCTGTCTATATTGCAATACTAAAGGTAGGATGAACGCATATGCTCAATATTATTCTATTATTACCTTATAGTTTTTTTTACTATAAGTTTATATATATTCGCAAACACAAGATTTTTAAATATATGTATAAACGAATACAAACTATATTTCTAGTTCTATTATTTACTAGCGTTAGTACCATCAAAATCGAAGCATCTGAATCCCTGAATAATTCAAATTCCGACGTTCACAAAACAGAGTTCAAAAAGGTTGAGTTTATACTTAAAGAACAAGAAAGGCAACAAAACCTAGTTTCACCTCAAAACGTCGTAGTTAAGAAGACGAATGATGGATATATGCTCGAAGTAGACGGCAAACCATTTTTTATTAACGGGATGAATTGGGACTACTTCCCTGTTGGCACCAACTTTAATTATAGCTTGTGGAAGCAGTCTGATGACTTGATTAAATCTGCCCTGGACGCAGAAATGTCATTGCTTAAAAACATGGGTGTAAATGCAATTAGAATGTACACTGGTGTACCCGCTAAGTGGATAACATATATCTATGAAAACTATGGCATCTATACTATGCTAAATCATTCATTTGGAAGATATGGTCTCACACTCAAGGGACAGTGGACTCCAAATACAAATTATGCAGACCCAGTAACTAGAGAGTTGCTTATAACTGAGACAAAATCCATGGTAGCGGAATATCAAAACACACCAGGGTTGCTTCTCTTCTTACTTGGTAATGAAAACAATTATGGCCTATTTTGGAGAGGTGCTGAAACAGAGGATATCCCTGTGGAAGATAGACAATCTACTTTAGACGCAGGAAACATGTACAAGCTATTCAATGATGCGGTAAAAGAAATGAAAACAATCAGTCCAAGTCACCCAGTTGCTATTTGTAATGGAGACCTGTTGTTTTTAGACATCATAGCAAAAGAATGTACAGATATAGATATACTAGGTATAAATGTATACCGAGGACCTACGTTTACTGATCTTTTTGATAGAGTAAAGACTGAATACGATAAGCCAATAGTGCTTACTGAGTTCGGTACAGATGCTTTCAATGCAAAATCAAACCAGGAAGACCAAGCATACCAAGCGGAGGTGCTTGTAAGTAACTGGAAACAAATCTATGCGAATGCAGCAGGTATGGGCAACAATGGTAATAGTCTTGGCGGTTTCACTTTCCAATTCAGTGATGGATGGTGGAAGACTGGTCAAACCGTAGACTTAGATGAACATAATTCAGCTGCATCTTGGTCTAACGGCGGATATTCAAATGATTTTGCAGAAGGTGAGAATAACATGAACGAAGAGTGGTTTGGTATTTGTGCCAAAGGGCTTACCAACGAAAGGGGTTTATATGAACTGTATCCACGTGCAGCATACTACGCACTTCAGGATGCTCATAAATTTAATCCATACACAAGTACCAGTGACAACACCAGTGATTTATTTGCTGATATCTCTATTGCAGATGCTGTTTTGAAAGCTAGGGGTGATAAAGCGGTCTTAGAGTCTAAAGATAAAGGTAAGTTATATATGAGTAACCTACAGGCCAATTTCAGCACTTTCCAAACAGGAGGAAGTCTTACTACCACTCCGGAAACAGCGGACCCTACTACGACTACTTATCCTTCAAGTCAAGGATTTGACCATATGCAATCATTTAACTTAGGGGTTACGGCAAGACCTGCTCCGAATATGAAGGCCAATGTTCAATTCAATGTTCTTGGTAACGTAGCGACCAACCCGATAGATGAAATATTCTACGAAAACAGAGGGAGACCACTTACCGTGCAGACACCTAATGGGCCAGAGCAAATTGCATCGAATAATAGAATTCAACTATATAGAGCTAGTTACGAATGGGATGCAAAAGACTTTAAAGTAACAGGTTTTTATAGAACAGGACATTATCACTGGGGATACGAAGGTGATTTCTTCGGACTTTATCCAGAAGCAAACTACGGACCCAATATCGATATCTACAACGGAAACGCTCCGTTCGGTATGGAAATAGAAGGTAAAAAACACATCAAAGGATTGAAAGTAGCTTTTGGTCCAGAATTGTGGTGGGGAGCCAATCCAGCAGTATTGGTAAAGTACCGCAAAGAAGTGGCAGGCATGGATGTAACAGGAATATTTCATGAAGACCTTACACAGAGAAATAATCTACAGAGTTCATTTGCCGTTCCAGTGCCAAAAACTCGAAGAGCCACCATTAGCTTAGGAAAAAAGATGGAAAAGCTCACGTTTAATGTTGGAGGAATGTGGGGTGGTCAACCACTCAACGGAAGAAAATTCCAACTAATTAGTGATGATGTAGTTTATGAAGATAAAATAAAAAGTAGTGACAATTGGGGTGGTAAAGCAAAATTAACCTATTCCAGTGGAGCTATTCGTTGGTATGGTCTTGCATCCTATATGGGTCTAGTAGCAAATGGAGGTGTCGATCAAACTCAGACGTTTACCGGATGGAGACTTAGAGATATTGGTAGCGGAAATATGTACAATGCACTCACAGGTTTCACCTACAATATTGGCAAAATCCAAATTGCACCAAACTTCCTATTTCAAAAGCCATTAGCCGGACCAATTGGTCCAACTTTTGCAGCTCCTGCTCGCCCTAGAAACATCTTAGATGATCCTTTCTCAGTTAGAGGCAATAGAGAAACATTAGGTGGAGAACTTCTCCTTACTTTCGACCCTACTCCTGCTACTTGGATGTACGAATGGGATAATGATAGAATGGAAGATGCAAAATTTGCTATGAGTGCAGGTTTCGTATATCGTCATCTTCCTACCGTGCAAGATGCAGCAATAGGTATTCTAGGGAATGGTCGTACCACATTTGTCTTTCCAGGATCAGCACCAGCTCAAGACTTATGGGAGATCAACACGAGACTAGTATCTAAAATCAATCCTGAGTTTGGAATAATTGGTAATTTTTATGTTGGAAATGGTCAAGCAAATGGTGCTGACACAAGAGTCATCAATCGATCTGGCGTTGATATCAGAACCATCTATAAAAAGATGAAACTTACTACAATTGCTAGATTTAATGATTGGGGTCCTTTTGATTACCATAGAGATTTCAACCAAACTTTCCCAGTTCAGCTTATTGGTGATTGGTCTATAGAAATAGGAAAACCAGATTGGTTTATGCTTCCTGGAACGAAAATAGGATTCAGAACTACTTACAGAACATTGGACGACTTCTCGAATAGATATGTACCTACTGAAATCTTAGATATTTCAGGAAATCTGGTTCCAGATCCTACAGCATTTGGATTCCCTAATGGAAACGAATGGGAATTCCGTACATATGTGCAGATAAACATCAATAATTAGAAAAACGAAACTTAACAACCATACTTTAGCAAGTATTAAAACATAACGACATGAGTAAATTAAATAAATATTACACAAGAATAGGGGCTCTAGCTGCTATACTAATTGTTTTCGCAAGTTGCGAAAGAGAGTTGTCTGACCAAGCGGTCTTACCTACTTTCCCCTCAACTGCAGAAATATATACCGACGATTTTGTTGGGATGGGAACTAACTTTTATCTTCCATTCGGAAATGCTAAACCAGATGTATTCTCAATAGACAACGGAGAAGGCCATGAGAGTAATTCATCTATTCGAATAGATGTCCCTAATGCCAATGATCCTTCTGGTGGGTATGCGGGCGCTATATTTAGGGTAGATGGACCTGGTAGAAACTTAACGAAATTTGATGCATTGACATTTTATGTTAAAGCTTCACAAGGTGTTGTTATAGGTCTTGCTGGTTTTGGTCTAGACTATGAAGGTGACAAATATTCTGCTACTATAAGTGACATAAATGTGGGCACCGGTTGGTCTAAAGTAATTGTACCTATTCCAGATGCTTCAAAACTGTTAGAAGAAAGAGGCTTGTTTGCGTTTGCGGCAGGAACTCAGGGTACAGGAGGCTTAGGGTATACACTTTGGTTTGATGACATAAAATTTGAGACCATTAGCACTCTGCGTCAAGTAGAGGCAAATATTTTGGATGGGGTTACCACTTCGGTACAAGCATTTGTAGGTTCTAAAATACAAATCAATGGACTCTCTACAGTATCTAATCTTCCCAATGGTCAAGATGTTTCTGTAGAAACAGCACCTAGCTACTATGAATTTCAGAGTTCTGACTCCACAGTTGCTAGTGTAAGTGAGCTTGGAGAGGTTACTATAAAATCCGATGGCACTGCAGACATTACAGCTACTGTAGCCGGTATTCCTGCTATCGGAAAACTAGAGATAGGATCTAGTGGAGCACTACCACAAGCTCCTGTTCCTACTCACCCTCAATCTGATGTATTATCACTGTTTAGTGATGCATATACTGCTGCTACTGTTATTAATTATGACCCACAATTTGGTGGTTCTACCTCAGCAACAACTCTTTCAGGTCCAGCGGGTAATCAAGTACTCGACTACAAGACCAATAATTTTACGGGTATCATGTTCGATGCTACACCGCTTGATGGGTCCGGGATGGGCTTCTTACATGTTGATGTTTATGTTCAAAGTGCTAGCACAACAATAGGGCTTCAAATAAGAGATATAGGAGCAAATCAGATGTTAGAAACCAATATAGCTAATGGATTCCCTATGGGAGACGACAAAGACTATAGAGTTAATCTAAACGGCTTTCAAACTGGCGTATGGAAGTCATTTGATATTCCCTTAGTAGGTGATATAGTAAACCAGAAAAACAACCTAGGCGCATTAATATTAACCGATGGACCAGATTTCGTATTGGATAATATTTATTTCTACAAGCAATAATTAGGCACAGTAAACAATTCTATATCACACATAAATATGCTATCACATCCAGTAAAAATACAATCCATAGTCTTACTGACTGCATTGCTCGGAGGATGTACCGTAGACTCTGTACAAACTTCACCTCAACGAAACTATGTCTTGGAATGGAGTGATGAATTTAATGGTGAAGAAGGCACTCTCCCAGATGAAACCAAATGGACCTACGACATAGGTACAGGTCAAAATGGATGGGGCAATGGTGAACTCCAACGCTATACCAACAATCCAGAGAACGTTTCCCTAGATGGCAAAGGTAATCTGGTAATCAGTGCTATTAAAAATACAGATGGTAGTTACACTTCTGCTCGGATAAAAACAGAAGGCAAATTCACCAAAAAGTTTGGCAGAATAGAAGCGCGTATAAAAACGCCTTCAGGGCAAGGTGTATGGCCTGCATTTTGGATGCTTGGGGAGGATATAGATGAAATAGGATGGCCACAATGCGGAGAGATTGACATCATGGAGCAGAAAGGTCAACAACCTTTCATCACCTATGGTAGTCTTCACGGTCCTGGCTATTCAGGAGGAAATGCCATAACAAACTCATTTAGATTGGAGGAAGGTCGTTTTGATACCGAATTTTATACGTATGCGGTAGAATGGGGTACAGACTACGTTGATTTTTTTCTTAATGATAACCTATACAAACGTGTGCTTTCAAGCGATTTTGATGTTACAGGAGAATGGGTCTACAATAAACCGTTTTTTCTTTTAATCAATGTTGCGGTTGGAGGAACTTTTGCTGGTTTCCCAAATGAAAACACAAGTTTCCCGGTCTCGATGTACATAGATTATATTAGGGTATATACCGAACAATAAAATGAACAAATTATTTTTCAAAGCACACTACTACTTGGTGCAGCATTGATAACATAATTAAATACAATTGCATACATAGATACGCAGTAAACAAAGAAATAAAGATACGGTTTACCGTAACTAACATATTAGATAATTAATAGAATACTACACTATAAATGACCGCACAATCTGAGCATAAACAAAAAGAACACATTGATATAACCCGACTTAAAATAGATAACGAAGACTTCTATTGTATTTCTAACTATGATTCAATGAGACCATTTTTTATGA
>DNHN01000296.1 GCA_003485825.1 Bacteroidota bacterium
TCTTAACGTATATTTTTCCGTTGTGATAGTTTTCTATGATACGTTTGACCAATGATAGTCCCAGTCCCCACCCTCTCTTCTTGGTAGTATATCCCGGCTTAAATATTGTTTTATGTCTATTTGCAGGTATTCCTTTCCCGGTGTCTACCACGTCGAACTGGATTTTTTCATCGCCGTTTCCGGATATTTCAAACCAAATAGCACCTTCACCCTCCATCGCATCTACCGCATTTTTGCAAAGATTTTCTACTACCCAAGCGAAGAGTGGTTTATTTACAGCAACACTAATGGTCTGAAAAATTTCCATGTCCTTGATGCTTATCTCTACTTTTTGGGAAGTTCTAGAGTTAATATAGCTGACACTCTCTTCTAGCACTTCATAGAGATTGTAGGTTGTAAGCGATGGTTCGGATCCTATTTTAGAAAAACGCTCAGTAATCAGCCCTAGCCTATCCATATCGTGCTGCATCTCTCCTAGCACCTTTTCTGGAATTTTGACATCTCCTTCTCGCAAGTAGTCTAGCCAGCCCATCAGCGAGCTTATCGGTGTACCCAGTTGGTGTGCGGTCTCCTTACTCATGCCTGCCCATACTTTATTTTGCTCACTCGTACGACTATAGCTAAATGCGAAATAGCTCATGGCTAAAAAAAATGCGATAACTCCCAATTGGAAGTAGGGGTAAATTCGTAGTTGATTTAATAAAGTGGAATTTTCATAATAGACCATCAGCTTGCCTCCCATATAATCTATTTTAAAAGGCTCATTTTGTTTTTCCATGTAAGCAATTTTTTTAGCCACCCAAACAGGATCACTTATATTAGCTTCATCTATATTTCTGTGTTGAGTTACCGATCCTGTACTATCCGCTAGAATGACGGGAATAGTTGTATTTGCTTGTATAATTTCATAATAAAAATTAACATTTCCATCTTCTTCGGGCAAATTAGCAATTTGTATAGCACTAGCCCAAGTAGCAATTTTATCCCGTTCTTGATTCTCTAACTTCTTGACCAATGTATTGGTATACCACAGGGAGAAGAAACCAATGAGGAATGCAAAAAAGAGCAGCACTCCTTTTAGGATTTTTTTTATTTCGTAATTATTTAGAGTCAAAATAATAATGCACGAATTTACTTAACGCAAGTCAAAATCACCTAAAAAAGTATTTTTGCTCTGTGATTTTAAGATTTGATCAACTTGGCAAGAGCCTACAAGCAGACATCTCTAGACCTTTAGAAATAGGTATTAGCGTGCGAAGAGAGCATAGTGTAAGTAGTTTTGGTATCGCTGGAGCCGTGTATGCTACGTATCAGGATGGTGACTTTAGAGGAAGTAAATCCTCAGGAGGGCCGTGCAATTTAGAGACTATCACCTTTACTCCACACGGCAATAGTACGCACACCGAGTGCCTCGGACATATCTCAGACGAAGATTACTTTGTTAATGACTGTATACAGGATAGTTTCTGTACCGCCCTGCTGTTCACCTTATCTACGCGTACCGATGACGCTCGTTACCTAGATTTTACTGGTGTCAATTTTGACGCATTGAAAGAAAACAAGACACTAGTGATCAGAACATTGCCGAATTCAATTGGTAAGTTAAACCGCGATTACTCTGGGAAAGAAACCCCGTGTATAGCCCCCGAGGATATGAAGAAGATCGTAGAAGCAGGAATAGTACACCTTATCATTGACTTACCTTCTGTAGACCCTGAATGGGATGGCGGTGCTATGGCCTCTCACTACATCTACTGGCAATATCCCGAAGACCCCAGGATGAATGCATCCATCACCGAATTTGCCTTCATACGAGACGATATACAAGACGGGAAATACTTGCTCAAACTAAATATTAGTAATTTTGAATCTGATGCAGCTCCTAGTAGACCAGTCTTATATCCTATTATTGCAGGGTAAGTGAGCGAAAAAGTACTGTATTTCAAGTCGTGGTTAGCTAGCAAGTATATCAACCTACTTGGAGATAACTCCTATGATTTCAAGTCTATTCTTATCATTAAGATGGATGAAATAGGCGACCTGGTCACAGCACTTCCTGTATTTTATAACCTGTATCAACTTTACCCAGATGCTAAGCAAACACTCGTATGCAAGTCATTTAATACCATCTTTTTTAAGCACTTAGACTATATAGACTGTGTCAATGATTTTAAAGAAGTGACTGAGAACGACTATGACTTAATCATAGATCTGCGTGGTACAGTAGAAACACTCCATTATGCTTTAGCTAAAAAACCTAAGCTGCGTTTAGACCGAGGCTCCGTCCGACTAAAAAACAAGTTCAGTGGTGGTCAAAAAAATGAGATTGACACCAATATTGAAGTCATTCAGCCGCTTCTCAGAGAGCATGTAATCTGGAGCAATAAGATAGTAACTGGAAATGACGAACACCAAAAAGTAGCTGACTATCTCCAAGAGGAAGGAATACGTAAATACGTAATACTGCACTTAGGAGCTAGAGACGAAGCTCGTAGATGGCCTATAGACCGATATGCAGAAATCATCACACATATCAATAAAACGTACTCGCTATCGTGCCTGCTCGTGGGTGGCCCAGACGACAAGATGCTCAATGATACATGCTTGGCTTTAGTAAAAAGTAAGCTAAACCTCAATGTGGTGGGAGAATTCAACCTATTGGAATATGCAGCTCTCTGTGAGAAAGCAGCACTTTTTATAGGGAATGAAAGCGGTCCATTGCATATAGCCGCAGCACAAAATACACCTACTATCGCTTTGTTTGGTCCTGGTGTAAAAGACGTATTTTATCCTAAAAACGATACAAGCATCATTCACCATTATTTCCTCGCTCGTAAACACAAAGAGCAGACGGTAGCCAATTCGACTATTTTTAGCATAAAAGTGAGTGAGGTGATGGAGAGTGTAGGTAAGGTTTTAAAGGAATAAGTAAAGAAGGCTTCTTTCCCTTCATAAAAAACATAACTTGCGTCACATTGTTAAACAAAAGAAGATATGGCACAAAATTACAACATCAATACACCTCAATTTCCAAAATTAGCCGGTAAAGGATTAGCCTTACTTGTAACAGGCATATTTCTGCTCATACTCGTAATAAAATCTACGGTAACTATCCGTTCAGGACAAGCTGGGGTACTCTACAAAACCTTCTCTGGTGGTGTAGATACCGAACAAACCTACGGTGAAGGTTTTCACTTCGTGGCTCCTTGGAATAAAATGATCATCTACGCGGTGCGACAGCAAGAGGTTTTCGAAAAAATGTCAGTACTAAGTAGCAACGGGCTTGAGATAAAACTGGATGCTTCCGCTTGGTTTCAACCAGACTATGCGACCTTAGGAAAACTACACCAAGAAAAAGGCGAAGACTATATAGACAGAATACTATTACCTACTATACGCTCAGCTGCGCGAAGCGTGGTAGGCAGATACACTCCTGAGCAGCTCTACAGTAGCAAACGAGACGCAATACAAAAAGAAATCTTCGAAGAATCTAAGAAAATAGTCAGCTCACAGTATATCCAGCTGAATGAGATACTCGTGAGAGACGTAACCCTACCTCCTACTATCAAGGACGCGATAGAACGTAAACTTCGTCAAGAGCAAGAAGCGTTAGAATATGAGTTTAGACTCGTAAAAGCCAAAAAAGAAGCAGAACGTCAAAAGATAGATGCAGAAGGTAAAGCGGTAGCGAATAAGATACTCAGCGCATCACTCACGGACAAGATACTAAAGGAAAAAGGAATAGATGCTACACTGGCACTAGCCAAATCTCCGAACAGTAAGGGGGTAGTGGTAGGAAGCGGAAAGGGCTGATTGCCGATAATACTTGGGAATCAGTAGGACTAATTCATAACAACTAGTGAAGCGAGCACCAGAATTCTGGTGCTCGCTTTTTTGATTTAAACTGCTACAC
>DNHN01000354.1 GCA_003485825.1 Bacteroidota bacterium
GCAAACGATAAAACAAAAATCAGTGCAAAATAAAGTGTCCAGCTATATTTTAGAAGATTCTTCATTCAGCATTTAGCTGCTTGGTAAGCTTGTGTACTTGTACATCTAAAAAATCCTTCAGTAGCTTCTCTGCCATCATCTTCATCATGAAATTTAGATCTGCATTGATCACTGCTTGAACTGTAGACACTGAATCATTAATTGTATTGATGTCCCATTGAATATCAAATTTAAAAGGAACCTTATTTTGTGGGAGCATCACTATTTTAGAAGGTGAAACCTTCTCCGTGATAGCTAATTGCACCGTACCTATCCCTTCTATGTCTAAAGTAGCTTCTGTTTCTGTGCTTGAAAAGCTCCTCACCTTGCTTGGCATAAGTGACTCATAATTAGCAGGAAGAGATAGAAATTCGAAGACTTCGAGTGAAGATTTATGTATTGATGAACTATTACTTTCTATTTTTACCATTACGCTTTATTTGGTTCGTTATACATCATATTCGTCCCTATAAATGCAGCCATTAGTATAGAAACCACTAACCCAGTGACCAGACTCCCTCCTAGTGTAATCATAGAGTACCCTGGCACTTTATATAAGGAAGCTATTTGCTCTTTTATTAACGCTAGTTCCATGGGCTTATCTGCATCTTTTATTTTATCATCTGCAGCCACTTTCTTTTCAGCTTGCGCATATGCTTCTTGTACTCTGGGTTGATAAAATTCACCGTTTGGCTGATAGAGAAAAATAAACACTATAATCATCACGATGGCGCGTATGAAAGAAATGAGTAGTCCTGAAAAAACTGTTCGTCCTATACTAATAACTCCTCCCAGAAGTTTACGAAGTAAAATGAGGCCCGCCCCTACAAATATGGCAAGGATGGCTATTTTAGTAATGAACATGGTATTGGCACTGGAGCTAGTGGTACTAAAGAATAGATATTCTAAAATAGCACATAGCAACCCAGCTAAAATACCAAAAACCCAAAGTGATTTTTGCTGCATTAGTGAGAAATAATTTAACTATTGATTGGACTAATCGTTGTCGTAGTCTTTGTTCGTGAATTCATCAAAATCATACTCTGGCATTAGATCACTTTTTACGTAATTCACTGTTTCCGTAAATGCCTCTGAGAACTTATTGAAGTCTTCCTTATACAGGAAAATTTTATGCTTCACATATCCTCCATCTTCATATCGCTTCTTACTCTCCGTGATTGTGATATAAAAATCTTCACCTCTGCTGGTCGAACTTTTCTTTACATCAAAGAAATATGTTCTTTTCCCTGCCCTTACCTTCTTAGAGAAGACTTCTTCTCTGTCATAGTTTGACTCTCCCATGTATATAAAAACCTAAATGTTTAAAACACAAAGAACGTAAAAATACCTGAAAATCAACCTATTTTATTCTATCGTTCGGTTTCGGATAGCGTCATCTGCTTATGAAACAACTCTGAATAAACATCTTCATTCGCCAGTAGCTCTTGATGAGTTCCATTCTCCACCATTCTTCCCTTGTCCAAAAATAAGATTTCCTTGCTGTCTTTCACAGATGAAATTCTATGACTTATATTGATGATAGTCTGTTCTTTATTCCAATTGAATAGGCCTTGTTTTATAGCAACCTCCGTCTTCGTATCCACCGCACTTAGCCCATCATCGATGAGTAATACTTGGGGATTCTTGATTAGTGCTCTAGCTATTGCTGTACGCTGCTTTTGACCTCCGCTTAGAGTTATACCTCTTTCTCCAAGCATCGTCTCTAATCCTTTTGGAAAATTTGCAATCTCTGCAGAGAGAGATGCGGTTTCGACCGCCTTGGATAAATTTTCTGCGTCTGCAGCACTATTACTTCCAAAAAGGATATTGTCCTTTACGGTTTCAGAAAACAGAAAAATATCTTGAGCAACATAACCAAACAGTCGCAGCAGGCTCTTGCGATCATAGGCACTTATAGACTTACCATCTATAAGAATATCCCCTTTGGTAGGCCTATACACTCCCATCAGCAACTTAGCTATAGTACTTTTACCACTGCCTGTAGTGCCTATTATACCATATTTACTGTGAGCGTCCACCGTAAAACTAATGTCTTGCAACACCCATTCTTGTGTATTTGGATACTTGAACCATACGCCATCAAAGACGATATCTTCTTTAAGCTCCTCAATAAACTCTACACCGTTATTCGCTTCTGGTTGCTCATCCATAAACTCAGTTATTCTCGTCTGCGAAGCTGCTGCACGCTGTACCAATGATGTAACATACCCCAAACTAGCTACTGGCCAGGTTAGCATATTTACGTAGATGACATATTCCACAATATTTCCTAAAGTAAACGTGCCGTCCACTACCGCATTACCACCTGTATAAATAGTGATGAGTATACTCAATCCTATCAACCCCATCACTGCAGGCATGAAAACCCCGTTAATTTTAACCAAATCCATATTTGCATCCTTGTAAGATGCGTTCATTTTGTCAAAATCCTTTGAGAAATCCTGCTCACTAGCATAGGACTTCAATACGTGGATGCCGGCGAAAGACTCTTGAACGAATGACGTAATACCAGAGAGTTTTCGTTGGATAATGTCACTCTTCTTGTTCATGGAATCACTGACCAAGTATATGGTAACTGCTAATATGGGAAGTGGTATGAGTACATAAAGCGTAATCTCTGCATTCACATAAAACATAAGACTTACCACCATAATAATCATGCACGTAAGATTGAGCGAATACATAATGGCTGGGCCTGTAAACATGCGCACCTTAGAGACATCGTCACTAATTCTATTCATTAAATCT
>DNHN01000353.1:0-3942 GCA_003485825.1 Bacteroidota bacterium
AATTCTATTCATTAAATCTCCGGTGTAGTTCTTTCCATAAAAGGTCTGACCCAATTTCTGGTAATGCTTGAATATATCATTTTTTTGATCGTACTCTATATGCCGAGACATTATGATAACAGTCATCCGCATGAAGTACATACACAAGCCTTTCAATAGCGCAAAAACAAGTATCAAGAGCCCTGCGAAAGCTGCGAGACCAGTCTTAGACCTAAAGACTGAAGGCAAAGAATCAATATATGACGGCTGTTCTCCAGATTTCAATAAATTTACGACTCCATCTACACCTTCTCTTACTACGGGAGGTATCACCACTGCAAACAGATTGGAGAGAATAATAAAAACTGTACCCAGCAGCAGGTATTTTCGGTATCGGGAAATATAAACTCCTAAGCTAATGAGCGATTTCAATGAAGTAGTTATTTTAGTTGGAATTAATTTTACTTTTGCGGCAAATTTAGCAATTAATAGAACCTTAACATATGAGTACATCATCCACATTTACCCACGAGACAAAGGACGGTCTTTTTGCTCAGGTAAAGACAACAAACCACGAGCAAGTTGTGTTTTGTAATGACAATGCCACTGGCCTACGTGCCATTATCGCAATACACAACACCGTATTAGGTCCTGGTTTAGGAGGTACGCGTATGTGGAACTACGCAAGTGAAGCCGAAGCACTAAACGATGTACTTCGTCTAAGTAGAGGAATGACCTATAAAGCTGCTATTTCTGGATTAAATCTAGGGGGTGCAAAAGCGGTTATAATCGGTGATGCCAATCAGCATAAGTCTGAAGCCCTAATGCGTAAGTTTGGTCGTTTTGTAGAAAATCTCAACGGAAAATATATAACTGCAGAAGATGTGGGTACTACCACTAAAGATATGGAGTACGTAAATATGGAAACTGACAGTGTAGTAGGATTGCCAGAGAGTATGGGAGGCGGCGGAGACCCTTCTCCAGTTACTGCATATGGAACGTTTATGGGGATGAAAGCGAGTGCGAAAAAAGCATACGGCTCCGATAGCTTAAAAGGAAAGAAAGTAGCTATCCAAGGTATCGGTAAAGTAGGCATGCACTTGGTAGAACTTGTAAGAAATGACGGAGGTATTGTATCTGTATCTGATATAAACAGTGCCAGTCTTAATCACGCAGCAACCGAATATGGAGCCACCGTTTTAAATGGCGATGACATCTATAGTGCTGATGTAGATATTTTTGCTCCTTGCGCACTCGGAGCTATTTTAAACACGGAGAATATTAACAGTTTAAAGTGTGACATAATCGCTGGAGCAGCTAACAATCAGTTAGCAAATGAAGAAGAACACGGTATGCTGATTAAAGAAAAAGGACTACTCTACGCTCCAGATTTCTTGATTAATGCAGGTGGACTAATCAATGTATATTCTGAATACATAGGATATAACCGTGAAAATGCGATGCGTGACACAGAGAAGATATATGATACTACTGTAAAAATATATGACCTTGCCGATGCACAAAACATTCACACTCAAAAAGCAGCCACATTATTGGCACAAAAAAGGATTGATGATATGCTAGGTGTGCATTCTACATTCTAAAACATACATATTAAATAGACAAGAAAGCTAAGGTAGAAATACCTTAGCTTTTTTTTTGCGCCAGTAGCTTACCAGTGAATGCATCTTAAAATAAATGCCAAAAATAGAGTTAATTGCACTCAAAAAATATGTAGGTTTGCCCCCTTATTTCTTTGAATTATACAAATGCTAAATAGACGACTTATACGTATCAAAACATTTCAGGGACTTTTTGGTGAGTTTGGACAAGAAAACTCTAGACCAACTATTATTTCCAGTAATGTTAAAAAGTCAATCCGCGGTTTAGGAACTAATCTTTTCGGAGTGTTAGCCTTTGGACCTGAACTCAGTCATTTTATAAGTACAGATCACAACCCTTCTGATTTTAAATTCAACACCTCGGAGGAGGACTTGAAGTCATTTAAAATATTCACAGAAAATCCTTTTTTCATAGCACTCGCAGAGAATGACCAAATGGCTGCTTACATCAAAAAGCCTTCTATGGATTGGCAGACCGAGCGTGAAACTATGTTTATTATTTATAAGCAGTTAAAAGAGTCTGACCTATACAAAGAACTCATGTCAAATGAGCTCACTCACCAGAACCAAGCAGCTTTTGCTAGTTATATATATAAGTACTTAATGCTAGACTCTATAGAGTTTGAGCAAGTAATGGAAGAACACAACATATACTACTATGATGAGAAAATTCCCATACTTAAAAGTATAGAAAAAGTATTGGAACAATATACCGATAAGCAGACCATATCCATTCCTAATCTATTCAAAAATGAAATAGAGGACCTCCAAATGGCAGACGATTTGGTTTCACTCTTTTTTGAACATCGATCAGAGGTAGAAGAATCCATCAGTCAGTACACTCCAGGTTGGGATAGCGAGCGAATCACTAAGATCGACTACATGCTAATGATGATGGCACTTATCGAATTCAAATACATGCCAATGATTCCTGTAAAGGTGACACTCAATGAATACATAGAGATTGCAAAAATGTATAGCACACCCAAAAGCTCTAAATTCCTTAACGGAACACTCGATAAGATACTGCAAGACTGGAATTCAAAAGGTATTATTAATAAAAAAGGCAGAGGACTTATAGGTTAAGTAACATATCGCTTAATTTTGCAACAAGAAAATATTCATTTTTAACTTTTAACACTTAAAAATAAAACCATGAACAAAACCATACTAGCATTCACACTTCTCGCTATTTTATCCGCTTGCAACTCTGCCCCTAAAGAGAGTTCAAGTATTGATACCGCAGCCATAGAGACAGATGCACCAAACGTAAAAGAACCTAAATTCGATTTTGGTAATGATGTAAGTCACGACTTTGGCACCATTACAGAAGGAGAAAAAGTAGAACATACATTCAAGTTTACCAATAGCGGCGATGCTGACTTAGTAATATCCAGTGCTACTGCAAGCTGTGGATGCACTATCCCAAACTGGCCAAAAGAGCCTATAGCTCCAGGAGAAGATGGTGAAATAAGAGTAGAGTTCAATTCCGCAGGAAAAAGTGCTATGCAGACTAAAGATATTACCATCTTAGCTAATACCAATCCTGTAAAGACTATCTTACAGATCAAAGTTTTCATAGAAAAGAAAGACCAATAATATGAGTGGAGGATTATTATTCCCGGTACTGCTAATCGCAGTGATGTACATTTTCTTTTTTCTACCGCAGATAAGAAAACAAAAAAAACAGAAGCAATTTATTGCAGAACTTAAAAAAGGAGATAAAGTAGTGACTACTGGCGGCATACATGGCAAAATAGTAGAACTAAAAGACCTTACTTGTGTTTTAGATACAGGAGAAGGAAGCAAACTAAAAGTAAATAGAGCTGCCATTAATATGGAAGCCTCTGCCCTACTAAATAGTGCTTCTGACGAGTAATACAAAAGAGCGTAACTGAATGCAGCATCTAAGAATAGGAATAACAGGTGGTATGGGTGCTGGGAAATCTACTATCTGTAAGATTTTTGGCCAGTTAGGGGTACCTATATATGACGCTGACTTGCGAGCTAAATGGCTTATGAGTAATGACAAAGAACTCATAGATGCTATAAAGACAAACTTTGGATGGGATGCGTACACACGAAAAGAAGAACTCAATAGAGAATATCTAGCTAAAGTAGTGTTCAATAATGAAGCACAACTCAAGATATTAAATGGTATCGTACATCCTGCTGTAAAGCGTGATTATGAAGTTTGGACTTTAGAACACAAAGATCAGCCCTATTCCTTAAAAGAAGCCGCACTTCTTTTTGAAAGTGAAAGCTACAAAGCCCTGCACAAAGTAATCGTAGTGACTTCGCCAATAGAAACTCGAATAGAGCGCATAATCAAACGAGACCA
>DNHN01000353.1:4053-7694 GCA_003485825.1 Bacteroidota bacterium
CAAACATTGGAAGTACATCAAACCATACTAAAAGTTAGAGAGCAAGGCGTCGTACCTTTTAAATTTTAAATCTATGGGAAAACTATTATTACTTGACCACGATCAAATCTCGCTTAAACTAGACCGTATAGCGTGGCAGATCATAGAAAGATATTTCGGTGAGAAAGAAATAATACTGTTAGGTTTGGTAGATAGAGGAACAGATATAGCTACAAAACTGAAAGTAAGATTAACGGCATCTAGCGACCTTAAAGTGCAGCTTGGCACCATATCTTTGGACAAAAACGATCCTTTTAAACAATCCGTAAGTATAGCCTTGGAAACAAATCTAGAGAACAAGTGCGTGATATTAGTAGATGATGTACTTAACTCAGGATCCACTATGGCCGCAGCACTTCGTGAAGTACTCAATCATAATCCGCTGAGTGTGCGCACAGCAGTCTTGGCCAATAGAGATCATCATAAATTTCCAATACAAGCTAATTTTGTAGGAATATCACTAGCTACTACCCTAAAAGAACACATCAGCTACGAAGAAGTAGCAGGGCAAATGACTGTTTCTCTCAGTTAAGATTACCGCTTAATTTTATACCCTTTTAATTTTCTACAACTACACTCTGTGGTAGTTCAGAAAAAATAAATTTATACCTTCGTTGCATTAAAGTTTACATGGACGAATTACAGCAAATAATAGTAGCAGCTTGGGAAGATAGAGAACTTCTAAAAACGGATAAAACCAAAGACACTATCCGACAAGTAATAGAGCTTATAGACAAAGGACAGCTAAGATGCGCTGAACCGACTGACTCAGGATGGCAGGTGAATGACTGGGTAAAAAAAGCAGTAATACTCTACTTCCCTATACAACACATGGAGACTATAGAAGTAGGACCTTTTGAATTCCACGATAAAATGGCACTTAAAAAAGACTATGCAGGTCAAGGTGTACGGGTAGTTCCACACGCAGTAGCTCGCTATGGAGCCTTTTTAGCAAAAGGAGTAGTAATGATGCCGAGCTATGTAAACATAGGAGCTTATGTAGATAGCGGTACCATGGTGGACACATGGGCTACCGTAGGAAGCTGTGCTCAGATAGGCAAAAATGTTCACCTAAGTGGTGGCGTAGGTATAGGTGGTGTACTCGAACCAGTACAAGCAGCACCTGTAATCATAGAAGACAATTGCTTTATAGGCAGTAGATCTATCATAGTAGAAGGAGTACATATAGAGAGCGAAGCTGTTATAGGTGCTGGGGTGACACTTACGATGAGCACCAAAATAATAGATGTATCCGGTCCAGAGCCTATTACCTACAGAGGACGTGTACCAGCAAGGAGCGTGGTGATACCAGGAAGTATCAATAAAGAGTTTCCAGCGGGAACCTATGGCGTAAACTGTGCACTTATTATAGGAACTAGAAAAGAATCTACGGATAAAAAGACATCCTTGAATGATGTACTACGTGATTTTCAAGTAGCGGTATAAATGAAGGTTGGTTTTGATGCAAAACGCTATTTCAATAACCAAACCGGACTAGGAAACTACTCGAGGTGGCTAGTAGATGGGCTTTCTAAGCTAGCTAAATACGAGTTCCATCTCTATCACACTAAGCCTTGTGCGCACGAATTGCAAGTGCATTCTCCAAAAGGTCTGATGGTTTACCTGTCATCCTTTTGGAGATCCAAGTACATAGTTAGAGACTTAGTAGATGACGGTATCGATATCTACCACGGACTAAGTAACGAGATACCTTTTGGTATCCACCGTACAAGTATAAAAACCGTAGTTACTATACACGACCTTATCAACCTAAGATATCCGGAGTATTATAATATATTAGATAGACTGATTTATAAATCAAAACTCAGATATGCCGTGAGGTATGCCGATACTATACTAGTACCAAGTGTTCAAACAAAGAATGATTTAGTCAATTTACTACAGGCAAAAAAGACTAAAATACAGGTACTACCACTGAGTGTAAAATCACATAGACTGCCGATCAAGGAGGAATACGCCTACCCTCCTACCAATGATTATATATTGTGTGTCAGTGGATTCAGTAAACGTAAAAACCTTGTGCGCCTGATACACGCTTTTAAACGCATAAACACCAAGATCCACTTGGTTATTGCGGGTAGAAAAGGCGACACCTATAACCAAGCACTCCAAGCTTCTTCTGGCATAGAAAACATTACACTCATGACAGATATATCAGATAACACCTTGGAATCACTCTATGATAAATGTCTATTTTGTGTGTACCCTTCAGAATATGAGGGTTTTGGAATTCCTATTTTGGAGGCATTTTCTCACGGTAAAACTGTGGCTACCTCAAAAGTGAGCAGTATGCCAGAAGTTGGTGGTAACGCCGCTGCATACTTCAACCCACTAAATGAAGATGAAATAGAATCTTGTATCCAAGCACTTTTAGACAGTGAAGAACGGGCAAAGTATGAGGTAAATATTGATCAACGATTACTAGAATTTGAATCTGATAAATTGCTGAATCAATACATGGAAATTTATCAAACTATTGGTTCGTAGTGGTTTGGATCCAATGGATATGACTAGGTTATGACACGTAACACATCAAAATGAATTTAACTTTGTATAAGTTATAAGTCTGAAATACGGCTCAATAGCTATATTTCAGTTTTAGTTTTTGGTTTCAAAAAGAGGGGTTTCCCCTCTTTTTGTGTTTTAACTCATTCATTTTCAACCCTATTTATATACAGTCTAAAAAGTTTTTATAATGTGCATTATTTGTTGCTAGTGTGTTATGTTAATCTAAAATAGAGGGTATTTTTGCCTCACTAAAATTTCAACTCAAATAAAACAGAGTAATAGATGTTATCTAGATTTAAACAACAGACTAAGTGGTTACTACTTGTAGTAGGACTATTCTCTCTTCAGCAATCATTTGCCTTCAAAAACAATCTCACAAGACCGATAGCCGGTGCTGAGGGTTCTGAGGCTCGTATAGAGGAAGGAAGTTTACTTTTCCAAGCAAACTGTGCATCGTGTCATGCCCTTAACAACAAAGTGGTAGGACCAGCACTTGCAGGAGTAATAGACAAGTATGACGAGGATTACGAGTGGTTAAATGCTTGGATAAAAAACAATCAAAAACTAATCAAGTCTGGAGACGCCAGAGCAAAAGCTATTTACGACGAGTACAATGGTGCAGCGATGAACATTTTTGAAAACCTAAGTGATGATCAAATCACATCTATCTTAATGTGGATAGATAACGGTGGAGATGGCACCACTGCTGCCGCTGGTGGTGATGCCGCCGCAGCTCCTGCAGCTGAACCTGTATCAGAGTCTCTTTTCAATAACATCAACTGGACCGTAACGCTAATGGGCGTGCTCGTATTCGTAATCATTTTAATGATCTTTGGAATATTAGAATTAGTATCCAATGTTACAGGAAAAGAAATCATAAACTGGAACAATATCAATGCATATATGATGTTGGTTTTCCTCGTTGGATTCTTTGGACTAGTTCTCTATGAATACAATATTCACTATGACCTAACTCTTATGGCAGGCACTCCAGCTTCTGAGCACGGCGTAGAAATGGATAAAATGATGCGATGGACATTTGCTGCTACATTGCCGGTATTTTTCATTACTCA
>DNHN01000213.1 GCA_003485825.1 Bacteroidota bacterium
GTCAGTTGTAGGAGCGTCAGTTGTAGGAGCGTCAGTTGTTGGCGGCGGCAAGCAAGCAGAGCAGTCTGGGAAGGCCTCACTCCAGTCATTTGTATTAGTAGGTGCTCCACTAGCTACAACTTGATAGCAAGTACTGTCTCCAGCGAACTTAAACGACTCTCCATTAGTAAACAAAGTAACACTTCTCATTGTTACTGTCGTTCCTCCTTCACATGGTTGAGCGTAGTAGTAATTATAAGATACAGGAGGAGCAGTTGTAATATTAGGAGGACATTCTTCTAGGTCTGTTTTGGAGACTATACCTATATTTGATCCTGATGTTGTTGTTCCAGTAACAATGTATGTAGTAGGTCCACTTCCCTCCACTATATCTCCTACAGATAAAGATATTTCTTGAACCTCTTGCTGTGTTCTAAATCCAGAAGCATCATCACTACATCTCCTTAATGAATAATAAGCAGATGAAGGTGCCTCTGTAGTGGTTATAGCCTCTGTAGTAGTTATAGGTTGTGTTGTAGTTATGGGTTGTGTAGTAGTTACAGGCTGCGTAGTGGTTATGGGCTGCGTAGTAGTTATGGGCTGTGTAGTAGTTACAGGCTGCGTAGTAGTTACAGGCTGTGTAGTAGTTATGGGCTGTGTAGTAGTTATAGGTTGTGTAGTAGTAGGCGCATATGTAACGCATTCATGGGTGTCTTCTATCCACTCAATACTAGCGCAAGTGTATTGATCCTCTAACCACTGAATATTTTGCTGAGATATGTTTAAAACATATTGATCATTAAAAGGATCAAATGAAGAAACTACTTTTGCGTTTGGCTTAAGATTATCATTAAACCAGCTCCTCATACCGTAGTCAGATATTTTAAAAATACCACTACTATCACTAAGCTTTAAGACAGCAGATCTTTTTTCGTCAGCAAAATAAACATCGCCCCTCCATTTAGTGGCTGAGTATATGTTTCCCGTTATACCATATTCCCCTTGATAAGGCACGTCCTGACCTAAAACACTTTTACTCTGGCTTAGGTTTCCTGAACCATCAGCATTATACAGCACGCTTTTTTCAAATAAAACTTTTGAGACCCTATTGTTTTGAAGAACAGTGAGGTCTCCATTTCTTGATACAACTTTGTTTATGTTGCCATAGTTAGCATCTAAATCCTTGTAGTTTAAAAGAGATAAATTAAACTCGTTTAAGGCATTGAATGATGTCGTTGAGTCATAGGGACCGCTATAGGTTAAAGACGAAAACCTAACTACTTGCTTGTAGTTGTCACTAGGAACTAGTGGCTTAGAATCAAGAAGCATTTTGCTTTCATTGAAGGCATCAGAAATTTTTATCGACTCATAGCCATTATACCACCCAAAAGCATTAAAATAGTCTAGATTTACCAACGCATTGGTTGTTCCGAAAACTTGATCAGTATCTCCTAGGTGATTTCCATTAGAGATGCTGTATGTTTTAGGTAGCTCATAAAAAACATCTGAGCTAGCGTTCTTGTAATCTGTCTCAAATATTATTGGGTTGTCAAGCTCTATTATCCTTAAGTCCGTATCTATTCTAACTGCGCTAGTACCAGTGTAATTACATTCAGATAAAATACACATCCATAAATCACCACTAGACGCTATAGTTAAAGTCTCTTGGTTTGATGATATAGTACCTCTTCTAAATAAAATTTCCCCTGGATCTTTAGGGTGTGATACTTTAGAAAGAACATTGTCCTCCCAAAACCATTCCTCTAAATTTGCGTAATCAGAACTTGAAACAAATCTTTGATAAACATATCCGGTCAAATTATCTACTTTATCATCAGATCTTGTATCATCATACTCTATGGTTATTATCGCACCTGCTTTTATGCCTTCAGAAGAAGATGTTTTTGCCTTAAAATTCATTATGGCTTTTCTGCCATAATCATCAACGCTTCCTCCTCCATTCCATGTGGAAGCTCTTGTAGAGGACTTAGCGCTTATTATCCACCTATCATCTAATGTGTGCCCGGTAAATGAAGAAAAAGATATTGCTATTCCCTCTCCTAAAGAAGATGTTCCTGACATTGCTATTGGGGAACTCCAAGACGTAATCTTATTTTCTGCACAATCAAGAGATCTCCACTTGTAAGTGTCAGTTGATCCAATCGAAGCAACTTTTACTTCAAATCTTTTATCCGTTGTTCCAGAATAAGAGCTTGAGGCCAGGTTAATATCGTTTATTCCCTCTCCATAAAAAACAGGAGATTCAATATAAGGTATATTATTTTGAAAGTTGTTTGGATTACTTGGACTCCTAAAAGCATATCCATCGTAATTAAACGTGTCTACCGATGTCTCATCTAGAGAAATTTCTTCAGTATCTAGTTTTATGTAGTTGCCAGACTCTTGAAGTGTATTGTCCGTCACATCTTCATCTAAAAAGTTTCTAGTCTTAGACTCTGCTTCTAATACCTTTACTTTTGTTGGTGTTCTTCTGACTCCTGAAGTGTCAGATTTCAAAAACAAGAAGTCTCCTTCTTTTACTTTGTTTATATCTTCTCCTTCTATTTTTATATAAGCATAAACTCCTTCTGTATAAAAAACAACAGGAGATATTACGTCATAATCGTTTCTGCTTTGTTTTATAAAAAATCTATATCCAGTAGCCCAATCAGGAGCTTGAGAAGATATTTCAACGCTTAAACTGTTATTCTTGTCGCACTTGTTTATAGGTATATGAACATCATTACCCTCACTTGTAAGCGGTGTAGTCATTCTACCTTTTCCGTCTAAGTAAGCCAAAGCCACTTCATAGTCCATGTTAGACTTAACGGTTTTGTGTGGAGTTCCAGACAATCCACTAAATGAAGAGTACGTTGTTGTGATTGATGGCTTTATCTTGCTTCCATCGTTAGATATGTTATAGCTTTCTGTATAGTTTCCAAACACAACTCTATTGCCTATAACATCTATAGCCTTAGCCTTCAAAGGAACATTGTCATACAGCCTCAATAGCTGATCGTTGCTTATTGCTTTGTATATTTTATTATTTGTGAAAGAAAAAGTCTGATCAGAGTTATCGCTCCACCCTTTTATTGCTTTGTCCATGGACTCAACTATATAGGCGGTTGGGACACCTGATTCTTTAACTATTATTTCTACTTCTTTTACGTTTTTGCTTCCAGTGTTGAATGTTAGATTTACCTTATTGTATTCATTCAACATGGATTTATTAGTTCCAGAGTTGTAGTCATACCTAAAATCCTTAGCCATAAAAGCAAAATCAGAGAAAGGTGACAACGCACTTATTTCTCCATGCTCATATATGTATCTATAAGCAAAAGATAAAAACTTATCTTCTATATTATTTTCTTCACTATCATCTGTTTTCTCAAGCTGTATAGATGGAGCTGTTAAAGGAGAGTTCTTAATTAAAGAAATGTCCTCCAAAGAAAAATTACTATCCTGTAATAACTTAGCGGATTCTATTTCAATGTACTTAGGTTCACTAACATTATCTGTTATGAATAAAAATCTCTTTCCGTTTTCAGCATCATTTATTATAGCCATATCCACAAACAGCGCCAAGTTGAATCCAAGGACATTTTCAGTTCTTGTGTCAGATAAAACTATGGATGCGTAACCAGAATCTTTAGAGAACTCACAAATATAAGACCCTGAATCAGAAGAAACAGCCCAATATATTTTGTCAGCCCCATCATCCTCTATAACTCCAATGCATTTTGCGTTAGCGCCAAGAGATAGACTAGTCATTTGGGTGCTTGACAAGGAATTTTCTATAGAACCTACATCGGAACCATTTGAATTTGACACCTTAACATTTAACGCATCTCTATATTCTCCTTTAGGTACAAGTCTCTCATCAAGATCCTTGTTCATCTTTCCAGATGTAAATAAGTTCTTTAGTTTCCCCATTATTTAATCCACTTGTTTCTACCCCTAAGCGCTTGAATCATATCCATTGGATGAATGTCCATCATTCTTATTTTAGTGTTCTTAAGAGCAGCAAACGCCTGTCTTCTAACTCTATTTACGATGTACTCTTGAACACCAAACTTGTTCTTTAGCACTTCGTGTAATATGTATTTATAAAGGTAATCTTCTGCTTGTTTGTGTACTTTTAATTCTCCTTCAGCTGTGTTGGATAATCCATCTGATATGAACTCAAGTATAATAAGTTTTCCGGCACAATCAGAACTAAATCTAATAACACCTAAAGTTTTATTTATATTGTAAGTTCCATTTACTGTTGCGTTAGCTGGATCTAAACCAAATCTACCACCGAAAGCAAAGTTGTATGCAGAGTCATTAAGAGTATCCTGAGTCTCAGATGCCTGCATATTCCTAATATCCATAAGCGGAGTACCACTTAAAGCATCTCCAGCTTCTGAAAACAATATGTTCCCTTGATCATCTTGCAAGTATGCATTGTCAACACTTGTTGTGTAGTTTCCGTTAACCATTGGATGAAGTTTTCCTTCTCCATCAGCCCATGAAACCCTAACCATTCTTACATAATCCCTAGGAAGCGTTATCTGCAAAGTATCCGGCATTTCTAACTCCAAGCCTCTTATTTCATTTAAAGCGTCGTAGTGAAGCTCCTGCAATCCTCTTTTAGCGTGGAATACAACATCAAATCTAGACATGCTATTAATAAGTTTATCATCGCCTACATTAAACAACATAAAGTTATTTATAATGTCAGACATCATAACATACTGGTCCTCTCCCCAGTTAGATGAATTTTGATAGTATTGTTGATCTGTTGTAGCCATCTGTTATGAATTTTCTTTTTGGAATTCAGCTGTATCTAAGCCAATAGCTGCCTGAGTTATTTCTGGCTCTCTTATCGTAAGTCCAGCTAATTTAAGTATTTCTAAAACTAAGTTTGGCTCGTCTTCTGGAGCTAACTCAAAGTCTTGATAATCACCTGCACTTGGATTAAATATTGGATTGTCAGCAATCATGTTGTAAGTCCACTTGGGGTCTTTAGGATTCCTAACATAAACCAAAGTCATATCATCAGCCAATGTATCTGGCTTAATGTAGTAGTAATCATTCTTATCTACATAAATAGGGAAGTTAGCTGAAGGAGCGGTTAAGTTAGAGCTATATAAATACATCTCTTTGCTTTTTGGAACCATATCAAGCTCTTTGCTTCCATATCTCAACGATACAGGCTGATACATATCGCTAGGCTTTATGTAATAACCAGAGGTCTGCGCTATGTCAGATTCTACTGTAAATTTTTCTATGTTAGATCTAAGAGCTGATAGTCTATCTCCATAGTCTAGACTCAATCTTCTTGCGTTCTTTAAGGCAACTAGTTTAGAGTACTCGCTAAAGTACTGGTCAAAAATCAACTGTTGAGCGTGCTTAGCATATAAGTTAAACTGCTCAGGTGTTAAATACCCCCTATTCTCTTTATTGAGAGCAGTAAGCACAGTATTTCTAACGTGGTTTATCATGTGAAAATCTTTGATACAAAAATACAAAAAAAAAGGGAAGACTATTTAGTCCTCCCCTTTCATATAGTAGCATCGGTGGGAACGCTACAGTTTATTGGTAAGTGACTGAAGAACATCAAGTCCCTCATCAGTTTTAAAGTATACTGCTAGTGCAGAGAAAACATTCTCACCATAAGGTACGGTAATTATTTTAGTCTTCTTAGCGTCATTCCAGCATACAGTTCTGTTGTCGTCTTTGATAAAAATCAATCCCATTTCGTTAGCTCTAACAGCTACGTTTCTAAGCTTGATGTTCTCATCATTTGTAAGACTTAAAAACTCAGTTGGGTTTTTTCTTGCATATAAAAGCATATCTCTTCGAATCTCATTAGATGCCATATCAGATACTCTGGACCTAAGAACCACTCTTGCGATAGCTTCAAGGTCTTCTATTTGCATTTCTTTAGCGGCATTCATTGCCTCTAGTTCTGCTTCAACATTATCTATCTCTGTTTGAGCTGATTTATCTGCATCAAACTCTAAATACATCTTGTCCCTGTCTGGGTGGTATAAAGATAAAAACTGTTGTAGTAATACGTTTTCTTTGTTAACGATAAGCTTACCGTCTCTAAAGATAATTGCTGGAAGCGTAACATCTCCGTATTGCTCATCTTCAAACACAGAAGTTTGATTGGTAGCGTACCTAAGAGATCTGTTCATTGTTCCGTCAAAATATTGCAAGGGTTTATTTAGGTGGTGTCTAGAACGTAAGATGTAGTTCACGGGTGTTGCACCTCCTTTTAAGACATAGATTCTGTCTTTAACCTCCCACTTAGGGGCGGCTGTTGTTTTTTTTGTAGCCATTATAATTAAAATTAAATTAGATTAAAAAAAGTAAGAGTTACCCCCGTTGCTATAACGAGGGTAATTCCTACAGTAATGTTACTTCATTAAGATGAAGTTGTTTGCACCATGTACACATAAAGCTCTTTCAGATAAGAAGTGAACGCTCATTGCATCCAAGTCAGTGTTAGAAGCTCCACCAGCAGAACCAACAACCCAAGACTTATACTTTCTGTCTTCAGCTTCTGATTTTCTGTATTTAATGTGTAAGAAAGGACGAGTTGCATTCTTTCCTAAGATTTGATCGTATACAGTA
>DNHN01000021.1 GCA_003485825.1 Bacteroidota bacterium
CCACATACCTGGACCTCATTGCTAAACTAAAAGCTGATGGACACACGGTAGAGGAGCAATCATTTCCATACTTAGACTATATGGTGCCTTGCTATTATGTGCTTACTACAGCTGAAGCCAGTAGTAACCTGTCTCGGTACAGTGGTATGATCTACGGCACTCGAAGTCAGGATGCTACAGACATAGAATCCACATTCAAGAAATCGAGAAGCGAAGGCTTTGGCCCAGAAGTAAAACGACGAGTAATGACAGGCACATTTGTGCTTAGTGCAGACGAGTATGATGCCTATTATTCCAAAGCTCAGAAAGTGCGCAGAGTGATACGTGAAGAGAGTTTAAAAATACTGAACACGTATGATCTTTTCCTTTGTCCTACTACACCTACTACAGCTTTTGAGATAGGAGGTGACATGAGCAAGGATCCTATTAAGATGTATTTAGCGGACATTTTTACGGTACAAGCACCTCTTGCTGGACTTCCAGCTATATCCGTACCTACTGCTGAGGCAGAAGGTTTAAGCATAGGAATGCACTTTATGGCAAATGAATTTGCTGAAGTAGAGTTGTTCAATATTTCCCAAATAGTGTCAGATTACTATGCTAGTTAGCATAGTAGTCATATCTACCCTTTTAAGTATTTGGAGCATAGCTCAACATCAATCCGTAGCCACACAACTAAGTGTTATAGAACGAAAAACCCCTTTAATCTATACCGATCTGGTAGGGCAACAGGTAAGAGAATATACAGCTATTCAAAATGCCAATGAGCAGATAAAAGTTAACCTCAACCAAGACTAATACGCATCAGTGAAACTGGATAGAAACAAATATCTTGAAAGTAGGAGTCTAAAACCAAGAACACTATTGATTGCAATAGTGAGTGTTAATATTTTACTGGGTTTAGTCGTCGCGATCTTTCCTAGGGAAGGGATTTCGCTTGGGGGAGGTCAAAAATTGAAATTTGTTAGCTTTAGTGAATTAAGCGGACAAGGAGATACGTTAAAAGAGGTGAACATAGACGAAGTGCTTGCCGGAGTCTCTCCACTGGAAGAAGACGGCAGTAGCGCTGATAGTTTGGTTGTTAAAAACCCAAAAGAACAAATTGAACCAGCTAAAGACACGGTACGTAAACATACTACAGCGTATGTAGTTCGCAGAAGTCTGCAGTTGCCCGTAAATAATCCGAATGCACTACGTACACTCTTGCACGGATTAAAAAATGAGAGTAAAACTAAAGTAGTACGCATACTTCACTATGGCGACTCTCAGTTAGAGGGTGACCGAATTACAGATTATTTTAGAAACAAGATGCAGAGAAGGTTTGGTGGAAAGGGGCCAGGTATTTTGCTGCCCAATGAGCCAGCAGCGTCTGCACGGATAAGTGCTTATGTTTCTTGTTCTAACAACATAAATAAGAGAGCCATATATGTGAATGGAAGTAAAGCACCGGATGGGAAGTATGGCATAGGAGGGGCAGTATTTGAAATTTCTGGGGATAATAATCATTTCAAGGAATGGAGAGTGGCAGACACAGATTCAAACCAACGAATACCGGTATTTAGTGGAGAAACACAAGCCAATGCGTATATCCAAGTAAAAAACGGTTACTATGGCTACTCACTAGCTCGAAAATATGACAAGACCACTTTGCTTTATGAATGTGATGAACATTTTATTGTAAATGTGCGGCGAGATAGCCTTGTAAAGGATTATGTTCTTTTACCATCTAAGGGTTTAGCTACCTATAAATGGGATCAAGGTGCAGAGAAGAAATTAAAACTTAGCTTTACTAAAGGTAAATTTCCTAAAATATATGGATTGGCCTTAGATGGGGATAAAGGTGTAGCAGTAGACAACTTTGCCATGAGGGGGAGTTCTGCTGTGGGCTTTGATAAGATGGACCATCAATTGTATTCCAAGCAGTTGAATGAAATGAATGTGTGCGCCATTTTTTTGCAGTACGGTATCAATGTAGTGCCACATGTAAAAAGCGATTACAACTACTATAAAAACATCCTTATCAAACAACTTAAGAGCATTAAAGCAGCTCACCCAGGAGTATCTATAGTGGTAATAGGTCCTAGTGATATGAGCAGAAATAATGGAGGTAACATGGTATCATATAGCAATATACCCCTGATAAGAGACGCCATGAAAGAGGCCGCCTTTGAAACCGGATGCTGCTTTTGGGACTTGTACGAAGCTATGGGCGGAGAGAACTCAATGTCCGCTTGGGTAAGCAAAGGGCTCGCACAAAAGGATTATACGCACTTCAGCTATAAAGGCGCAAAATATGTCGGCGAAATGCTCTTTAATGCCATAATGGAACAAGTAGAAAGAGATTTATGAAACTAACTCCAGACTATTTTATGAAACAAGCTTTGAGGCAAGCAGAGAATGCTTTTGCTGAGGAAGAAGTACCCATAGGAGCTATAGTGGTAGCTGATAACCAAATCATAGGGAAAGGCTACAATCAAGTAGAAAAACTAAATGATCCTACGGCGCATGCAGAGATGCTAGCGATTACTGCAGCCAGCGGATATCTCAACTCGAAGTACTTGAATGAATGCACGTTATACGTCACAGTAGAGCCTTGTGTGATGTGCTATGGCGCTATACGTAATGCGCGGATAAAAAATATTGTTATTGGTTGTATGGAACCAAAACATGGCTTTACCAACTTTGTAAACAATGCACAAAAATTGAATGTGCTGAAAGGTGTGCTGGAGGAGGAAAGTAGCATGTTGATGAAGACTTTTTTTGAAAGTAGGCGGTAGGTGATACCTACTGAGTATTAGATTATGTAACCTGAAGGAAGCGCTGTCGTAGTAAAGTCTATTACCTCTTTTTCTCTTGTAAAGGCAATGGAAATTCTGCTGTTATTACTCCTATATTCTTGTTTGCTGAGCTACCAGCAATCAATGTTCATTTTCTATTTTCAATAGTACTCCTGACGTTGGTGATTTTGGCCAAGAGATGTATTTCTCCTTGAATAAAGTCCGATAATTTTTACTGTTTCCACTTGATGGGTGGCTTCACAGATGCACTATAAGGCACAGTATGGATCAGCATTTTGCCGGGTTAGTTCTCTCTGCCGTTGGAAACTAGGCGTATGTTTGTTGGAATCACAAAAAAATAAACATGAAGAAATTATTAAAACAAGAGCCATCGGAAGGAAAAATTTGCACCATAGAACTTTTTGGAGCCAAAGGGAGCAAGACTATATCTGGCGACCAGTCAATTCTTTTCACAAAACTAGTATCTACAGAAGGAACGACTACATGGATTCTATTGCATCAGAATTAAGGGTTCTCAATGGGCCTTTATGAAAAATCATCCTGCTTCCACCTAAAAATCAGTGTTTTCAAGTGAGCTGAGTCCAAAATAAAAATCGTAATTAGGTTAAAACCTTAGCACCGCATTGAACTTGATGCCGAACGGTTGAGCATTGGGGTGTTCTTCATCCAGGTATGTAAGACGGTGAATAAAATCTACGCGTATGAAACGAAAGATATTTTCGATTCCGTAGCCTACTTCTACGTAAGGTATGCCGTTTTTGAAAAAGCTTGGATTGGTTATGCTTGGTTTATTGAGTGGCATTAGGGCTCTATTGGCCTCACTCATAGTGCCATACACCGCCTTAGTATTTACAAAACTTCGCCACTTTAATCTTTTAGCTAGGGGTATTCTATTCATTATGAGCCCATTAAACTGATGCTCATAGTCTGCTGAAACATATTGGTCTGCTGCAAACTCGAAGAAATCCATCAGGTTGTAGGACAGCGAACTACTGAAAATAGACTGATTACCACGCATAATATAAAGTGCTGGGTAAGGTGCTTCGCCAAAAGTTTTATAAGCCTTAATGGTATACTCAAACATACCAAGGTTGCCCAAGCTGTTGTACTGCCAAAGCTCAGCTCCTACCTTATCAAAAGTGAAATCACCACCAAGAATATTGTCAAAACCACGGGTATAATCCAAAGACAACACCGGAGCTTTTAAATTTCCTAAGCTATATCGGCTGGTGCGTCTATAGATGAATTGCTCTTTGCGAGAGAAACGGCCTCGCAGGTTTATCGAGGTAATATCAAAGTTGGAGCGAACAGATGAGGTGGTATCACCCGAAGTTTCATAATAACCAAAATTAAAATCTCCTATGGGCTCAAACTCATAGGTCTTGTGGGTCAAATTTACCCTTTGTGTGTACCCCTTGACAAGTTCTTTTTCAGCCCATATTTTTTTGGTAAAACTTCGGTTTAACTGATCAGTACCTAATAGAGCAAATGCATCGTACAAGGCTGAGGTCCCAACATCCTCATCGGTCAAACCGATAAGTTCTACGTCGTTTTTAATAAATATGCCCGCTTTAGACCATTTCGTACGACTAAAAACATAGTCGGCAAATGCTCCGTATTTAAACTGTTCATCTCCAAAGCCATACGCACCATATCCTCTAAACTGAAAGTCTTTGTGAAATTTAGGGGAGGTTCTGAAACCGATACGGGTTCTAAGACCCTCGAGATTATTATATCCAAGTAGGTAGTACCATGGTCCGATATCTATTTTCCCTTTTGGTATATGTCCTTCTACTGCTATTTCTACAATGTCGATATAGCTTTTTATCATAGGTTGATTCTTGAGTGAATCTACCATTTGGTATACGCGCCTATCTTCTTCTGTTATCCTTTCATGGCGAGCGGTGTCCCAGTATTCTTCTGATCGGTCAAAAGAGTTGTCTGCCACCTCTACTTTTTCTTCATAAAAGGGAAGTTCATGCAGCGCGTTAATTTTCGTATTCTTGGTACTATTATAGTACAGCCCGATCATTCCCACGGTATTATTCGTGAGTTCAGCGATGTCTATCAAGACACGTGTTTTATTAGGTAGCCAGTAGGTAGGCTCGACCTCTTCAAACTCTTGTTGTATTTTTAGTTTTTCTACAAAATTTAGGTTTGCCTCACTCGTTATTTCTAGACTAAGTTGCTTTAATGCGTACGATTTGGTTTCTATCCAGATCATCCCTTGAAAAACCAGGTCCATAGGGTTTTTGGGGTCAACTTGTATTTGGTAGCAAGACTTCCCGTCTATCACTACACTATCTCTCAGCGTAAAATAATAGTAAGCATTCGCCGTACTACTCATTGGCGATATAAAATCCTTATCTAAGATATACAGGTTGTTTTCGTAGAAATTATATTGCTGAAAAGTGGAGCCAAGTATTTGCGATACATAACTCTCATCACCTACTCCCACACCTTGAATTTTTATAGCTTTTATCTTTTCTTTGGTTCGTCGAGGAAACTTACGGAAGTAATAGTCACTAATAGTTTCGGATACAAAAACAGGCAATACTTTTTTTGCTGAGCTATCGCTGAAAGAGCTAATGGTATCAAAAAGTGGCTCCATAGCACTGTATATCTTACGCCGTTTAAAGTTTTCCGTTACATTGTCTACTGCCAGCTGTACTTTGTTATATGCCTCGTATTCGTAGAATTCTATTTTCTCTGGATTGTAGTCCTTTTTGCGTTTTTGAGCACGTTTCATAATGACCACAGCAGGATTAATGCCTCCTGGCCGTACTACAAATTCTTGTAAGGTACTAGCTGCTTCACTCAGTGAGAAATCTATGACTTGGGTCTGGTTAAGTACCACTGCTTTACGCACAGAGGTATAGCCCATGTATGAGGTAAGTAGGCTGTCTACTGGTTCGGTAGTTTCTATGGAGTAGTATCCGTCAAAATCGGTAATCGCTCCTAGCTTTATATTGACCCCTCTGATAGCTACATAGGGCAAAGGGTCTCCAGTGGTAGCGTCAGTTACACGCCCAGTGATGATTGTTTGTGACCAAGCTGAAATGCTGATTAATGCAGAAAGGAGTATGAGTATAATAGTTTTCACTTTTGGTAAAGTAAGCAGCAAGTATAATTAAAAAGGAGGTTACCTTACATCAAAAATGCTAATACTACATCTTCAAAGGCTTTTGGCTGCTCCGCATGCACCCAATGACCTGCGTCTGATATACCTATAAATTCCGAATCGGTAAACGTTTCTGCTATTTTTAGCATGTCATCTTCTGTGATGTAGCCGGACTTTTCTCCGTAGATAAAAAGAGTAGGCAAACTGATAATCCACTGAAATAGCATGGCGTCTATCATGGTAGGATAGAATGCCTCAATAGGCCCAAGGTTAAATTTAAGGGTATATCCTACCTCTGCCTTATCCAAGTTTTTGAGTAAGAACTGGCGAACACCCATATTGCTTTCTATCTCTGCGAGAGCGGTATCTGCTTCCTTTCGCGTTTCACACTTGGAGAAGTCTATAGTATTGAACGCTTTGAAATAAGCCGTGTGGCCAGGGGTGTACTTTTTCGGAGCGATATCTACTACTATGAGCTTTTCTATTTTGTCTGGATGTAGGTCTGCAAATTTCATCACTACTTTCCCACCCATAGAATGACCCAATACATGGGCTTTTTCTACTCCTAAGTGGTTCATTAACTCAGCTAGATCTTCTGCCATTAGATCAAAAGACATAGCGTTACTGTGTGGACTCTGCCCGTGATTCCGTTGATCTACAGTGACTACATTGAAATGAGCAGAGAGTTTCCTGGCCATATTGTGCCAGTTATCTAGCATACCAAAAAGCCCGTGAAGGATGAAGAGGTATTCTGTGGAGTCTGGATTAGCGTATATCTTGTGAAAAAGCTTCATTTTGCTGCACAAAGGTCTTAAAATTTTGCATAAAAAAACCACTCGGTATCGAGTGGTTTTTTTATGATTTTGCAAAACTCTTATCCTAAGATATCTTCTACTGGAGTATAATCCAAATCAAAGGCTTCAGATACTCCTTTGTAGCAAACTTTTCCATTTACTACGTTTAGACCAAGTTTAAGTTCTTTGTTTTCACTACACGCTTGTCTCCACCCTTTATTGGCTAATTGTATAG